>CAIZMD010000280.1 GCA_903933995.1 uncultured Bacteroidota bacterium | reverse complement strand
GTCCTGCAAGGGTAATTTCCAAATCTTTGGCCAAGGGCAATTGTTTTTGCTTGAGTATTTTTTGATGCTGAAGCGATGCTAAAACCTCCTGAACCAATGCATCAAAGACACCAGGCTGTTCCAGCTTTCCACCATAACTATCTGGTGCATTTCTAGGCCCTTCAGGAAACACAAAAATGGCATTCCTACCACATGCATCAAACTGTTCCAACAAACGGAAATAAGCCGTTGCGCTGTCAATATTGTTATACCAACCATGGAACCAAAACACTAGCTCAAATGGTTTGGATGGTTTAAAATGGGCAGGTATATGCACTAATATAGAACTATCTTGATAATGCAAAGCTGCCGGAAACTGTTTCCCTTGATACTGATGGCCTTGAGCTCTAGCCGTATCGGGGAACATGGCATTCTTAGCTTGGAATTGAAAAGTCTTTCCAGTCTGGGCCAATAAGCAGATTGGCAATAAGAACAGGATGCATAAAATAAATTTCTGACCCATAGTAAATTGATTGCTTAAAACTACTGTATTCTATGGCGTTTGCCCCTTTTTGCCCTATTCGATGTTAAAACTTTACCTTTGCCACTCAAAACCCTCCCCCGTGCTGAAAGAAATGATCTTGGCCATACAGGCTTATTTCCAGGCCCACCGTTTTATCAAGGAACACAAACTGTGGAAATGGATCCTGATTCCTGGCATCTTATACGCCGCGCTATTTATGGTGGGTGCCTATTATTTTGGGCAGACCTCAGGGGAGTTTATTACCTGGTTAAGCTTGAAAACAGGTTTGAAATCTTGGTTAGACAAATTGAATTCTGGGTTCTTAGGATTCCTTTTTACCATGGGCGGATTGCTACTCTGGCTTATCTTATTGCTCTTTTATTTCTCCTTGTTCAAATACGTGTTCCTGATTATTGGCTCACCGTTATTTGCTTATTTGAGTGAAAAAACAGAAGCCATTATCGAAGGCAAGGAACTGCCTTTTAATTTAAAGCAAATGCTCAAAGACATGTTACGCGGCATTCGCTTAGCTGTCAGAAATAGTCTTTGGCAAACGGTATATACCCTGTCTATTTTACTCCTGAGTTTGATTCCCTTAGTGGGTTGGCTCACCCCTGTAATGGCCCTGATTATTGAGTGTTATTATTATGGATTTTCTATGTTAGATTATAGCATGGAGCGACACAAAAAAACTCCATCAGAAAGTATTTTCTATGTAGGTACCCATAAGGGTCTAGCCATTGGAAATGGATTGGTATTTTATATCATGCACCTACTACCTTTGGTGGGATGGATTTTGGCACCTGCTTATGCCGTAGTAGCAGCCACGCTGAGTATGTATCCCCTGAAACAAAAAGAACAATAATGGCCCTTGGTAAATTATACTTGATTCCAACTGTTTTATACGAAGAAGCTTTGGAAACCATTCCAGCTTATCTTTTAGACGCCATCAAAGACTGTCAGGTTTTTTTTGTAGAAAATGACAAGACCACCAGACGCTTTTTCAAAAAGCTTTGGAGAGAAATGGTGATTGATGACTACCAATGGTTTGTGATCCATAAAGCAGAAGCGGAAGTAAAAGCACAGTTCTTACAACTACTCAAATCTGGAAAAAATATTGGCATTGTGAGTGAAGCAGGTTGTCCCGGCGTAGCCGATCCTGGTCAGGTATTGGTGGCAGCTGCACAAGAAGCAGGCATACAGGTGAAACCCTTGGTGGGACCAAGTTCTATCTTATTAGCACTGATGGCTTCTGGCATGAATGGACAAATTTTTCAGTTTCATGGTTACCTGCCCATTGATTCTTTGGAACGCAAAAACAAGATTCAACAATTAGAAGCAGACGCACAAAAAAGGTCTTGTTCCCAAATTTTTATAGAGACCCCTTATAGGAATAATGCTATTATCAAGGATCTCTTATCCAATTGCAAAGAAACCACTAAGATCTGCATTGCAGTAGACATTACTGGGCCAACAGAATCCATTCAAACCAAAACGGTGAAGCAGTGGAAACAAGCCATTCCAGACATCCACAAACGCTTGGCCATCTTTATTCTTTTTGCAGAATAATTCATTCAAGAATGGGCATAAAAAAGCTGCTGCAGTTTCCTGCAACAGCTACGTATTATTTCAGGTTTATTTAGGCTTAATGGTTGTCTCTATGGCAGCAGCTGGTACACCATGAATAGCGTAAATACTGTCTACAATATAACTCTGAACACCACGCCAAGGAAGGGATCCAAAATAGCGCTTATAGTGCAATTCTACTTCTCTTCCAGAATTTTGCAAGAGCTGTTCAGCTATTCTTTCATTCTCTACGCTAAATTCAAATTCATTACTCTGCACATTT
>CAIZMD010000279.1 GCA_903933995.1 uncultured Bacteroidota bacterium | reverse complement strand
CCAATCCTTCACAGTATTTTGACGAAGTGATTGAAATTGATTTGAATACTTTAGAACCACATTTAAACGGACCATTTACCCCAGATTTAGCTACTCCCATTTCAAAAATGAAAGAAGTAGCTGCAGCCAATGGTTGGCCAACCAAGGTGGAAGTTGGTTTGATTGGTTCTTGTACCAACTCTTCTTATGAAGATATTAGCCGTGCAGTAAGCTTAGCCAAACAAATTGGAGAGAAAGGTTTGAAACTAGCTGCTGAATTTAAAATCACTCCAGGTTCTGAGCAAGTACGCTATACCATTGAAAGAGATGGTTTCTTAGGCGTATTTGAATCAGTTGGTGCCGATGTATTTGCCAATGCTTGTGGACCTTGTATTGGTATGTGGGATCGTGTGGGTGCTGAAAAGAAAGAAAGAAATACCATTGTACATAGTTTCAATAGAAACTTTGCAAAACGTGCGGATGGTAACCCCAACACATTTGCATTTGTAGCTTCTCCTGAATTGGTTACCGCTTTGGCCATTGCTGGAGATTTAACCTTTAACCCATTGACTGATACCCTTACCAATGATAAAGGTGAGCAAGTAAAACTGGATGAACCTACTGGTCAGGAATTACCTGTTCGCGGATTTGCTGTGGAAGACGCTGGATACCAAGCACCTGCTGCTGATGGTTCAGGTGTATCTGTTGCTGTTGATCCGGTAAGCAAAAGGTTACAATTATTAGATCCATTTGCAGCTTGGGAAGGAACTGATTTAAAAGGTTTGAAACTCTTGATCAAAGCAAAAGGAAAATGTACCACTGACCATATTTCTATGGCAGGTCCTTGGTTAAAATTCCGTGGTCACTTAGACAATATCAGTAACAATATGTTGATTGGTGCAGTCAATTTCTATAATGAGAAAACAGACAATATCAAGAACCAATTGACAGGTGAATACGGACCCGTACCAGCTACACAACGTGCATACAAAGCTGCAGGGATTGGATCAATTGTAGTAGGAGATGAAAACTATGGTGAAGGTAGTAGCCGTGAACACGCTGCTATGGAACCAAGGCATTTGGGTGTTCGCGTAGTATTAACCAAATCATTTGCTAGGATTCACGAAACCAACCTGAAAAAACAAGGGATGTTGGCATTGACTTTCAATGACAAATCTGACTATGATAAAATTCAGGAAGATGATAGCGTAGACGTAATTGGTTTAACCAGTTTTGCACCTGGAACCCCATTAACACTGGTATTTACCCACGCAGATGGTACCAGCGATAGCGTTGTAGCCAATCACACTTACAATGAACAGCAGATTGAATGGTTCAAAGCTGGAGCTGCTTTGAATATTATCCGCAAACAAGTTGCTGGAGCTTAATTCAGTAACTTAATCATACCAAAAAGGCCCCGATTGCTCGGGGCCTTTTTTATTTTAATATCTGGCTCTTGAATAAGTTTAATAAAAATCAATGGATGATTATTTTTCTAATCGTCCATTCATCCATCCAACAACGGCGCCCGTAATAGTACCCATTAAAGTGGCAGCCGCTATATCAATAAGTGTACCGTTTAATGTATACAGGTTGGAATTACCATAGATAGTAAAATCATAACCAGCAGCAATTAAAAAACTGATAAAAGCACCATCGGAGGCGCCATCAAATAATTTATTTACTTTGGACCATTTGTTGAAAATATAGGATAGTGTTAAGGACATAAACACACTTCCTAAAATTAGGGACCACCAAACCATTTGTTCTGGAGTTCTGGAAACTCCTGTGGCGGAACCGACATTTTTTGCCAAAACATCAGCAAACAATATTCCATAAATTAAATAGCCTCCAAAAAAAGAAGCTACGCCACCAACTAATCCTGAAATGTAAAATTTTTTCCTGTTCATATGACATTGTTTAGGGAGAATATCAAAAACAAGGTAATAGTTAATCTCTGAATTTGCAATAGGTTTTTAAAAGAACTTACAGTTGCCCAAGTATACATCCATTTGTTTGCATGCTTGCTTTTCTGTAATTTAACTGCATGAGAAAGATTGTTTTAACACAAATACTGTTACTGATTTTTGGAGGCTTGATGGCACAACAAAAACCAGCTTATATTTTATACAATAGCAAAGGGAAAAAAGTCTCCTACCAAAAAATGATCAAGCAATTGGTAGAACAGGACGTGGTGTTGTTTGGTGAATACCACAATAATGCTATTGCCCATTGGTTGCAATTAAGTGTTACCAAAGATTGTCAGAGTCTAAAAAGTTTGGTGCTAGGTGCTGAAATGTTTGAACAGGACAATCAAGCAGCCCTAAATAATTATTTGAGTGGCAGCATTAGTGCCAAGGGGCTAGATTCCGCTGCTAGACTCTGGAAAAATTATCCTACTGATTATGCCCCATTGGTCAATTTTGCAAAAGAGCAAAAAATAGTTTTTGCTGCAACCAATGTTCCAAGAAAATATGCATCCCTGGTTGCCAAGGGCGGATTTCAAGCATTAGACACGCTTTCTGCCAAAGAAAAATCTTGGATTGCTCCCCTACCCATTGCCTATGATGCCAACCTACCAGGTTATAAAAACATGATAGCCATGATGGGCGGTCATGGGGGCGAAAATTTGCCAAAAGCACAGGCTATTAAAGATGCTACCATGGCGCATTTTATATTAGCGAATGCTAAACCAGGCGCCTTATTTATTCATTATAATGGTTCATACCATAGTGAAAACTATGAAGGAATTAATTGGTACTTGAAAAATAAAAGTCCCAACATTAAAATTGCAACCATTACTACGGTTTCGCAAAAAGACATCAAAACCTTATTAGCAGAGAACAAAGGAAAGGCAGATTATATCATTTGTGTGGATGCTGATATGACCAACACTTATTGATAAAATTTAAAAACTCCGTTCATAAAAATACCCACTTGGGGGTATCATTAGCATCTTTTCTTACAGTAGATTTGTTCTGTGAATGAAAATTCACACTCCGGGGGGAGGTAGGCTTTTAGCCTAAAAAAAGTTGCGGCATAGAATCTATGCCGCACTTTGTTTTATATAGGTTTAGTGGAATAAAAGAATTTATTATCTTACTATTATAAATCCCTATATATGGAGCTAACCCAAAATAGCTTAGAGAAAGACTGGACCTTTCTCAGAAAATTGTTATTCCGCATTAGTGCTATTTATTTCTTCTTCTTATTTGAACCTTGGTCATATATACAACAGATTCCAGGTACATACTATGTCTTGCACTATTGGACAGACTTTTTGGAATGGATAGTTCAGGGTCTAAACAAATCATTATTTCATATAAAAGAAGTATTGGTTTATCCCAACGGTAGTGGCGATACTTCTTTTGGATGGGCACAACAGTTTAGCATTATACTAGTAGCATTACTGGGAGGTTTTATATGGGCCATCCTAGATAGAAAAACCAAAAGCTTTGAAAAATGGGAATACTGGTTGCGGATTTTAGTTAGGTATAGTTTGGCTATGATTGCCATGACATATGGCGTCTTGAAAGTCTTTCCCTTACAAATGCCCTATCCATTACTTAGTCAAATGGCAACGCCACTGGGCGATTTTTTACCCATGCGTTTTTCTTGGATGTTTATTGGCTATTCCCATCCCTATGAAACTTTCTCTGGTATACTAGAAGTTTTAACTGCTCTATTTCTATTCAACCGAAAAACAGTTAATATAGGCATCTTCATGGCATGCGGTGTTTTTCTCAATGTGATGATGCTCAATCTTTGCTATGATATTCCCGTTAAGATTTATTCCATGAATCTGTTTCTTGCAAGCATCTTCTTGTTACTACATGATGTTAAAAGGATGTTGGCATTTTTTGTGTTGAATCAACCTGTAGAGTCCAATCAATCTTGGGAATGGATGGCCAATAAAAAATGGAAAAAAATTGGAAGATGGGTATTAAAGTTGGCTTTTTTTGTGATCATCATGGTTATCCCTTTTTACCAAGCATATGACAGTTATCAACAAGAAAAAAAACAAGCTGATTCCAAACCCATTGCCTCTGGTGTTTACGATATACCTGTGTTTGTTCGCAACCAAGATACCATACCCGCTTTAATCACAGATACATTAAGGTGGCAGAATCTAATCATGGAAAAAGGCAATTTTGGAAGTGTTGCATCAAAGGATCCTCAGTTCCGTCAAAGGTATGGGCGAGGTTATTTTAATATCAAAGAAGACAGTATTTCAAAAATGTTGGAATTTAGGAAATCGAGTTCAGATAGTTTACCATTTGCCAAATTCAAATACAAAATGGCCGATAGTTCCATTTATTTATGGGGCAAGTTTCAAGCTGATTCTTTACACCTGATTTTGAAAAAATCTAAACGCCATTTCCAATTGTCAGAGAATCAATTCCATTGGCTTAGTGAGGCCAATAGATAAGGTTAAATGGAATAAGATAATGCGCTGATTTATTTGTAATTTTAAGTATCCATTTACTTTAACGATTGCACATGAATCAGCCACTATTAACCGCTTTAGGTATTGCTGTTTTTGCCATGCCTTTTCAACCAAAAACCATTACAGTCCCTGTAACTAGCCAATCAAAAACACCGCAAGTGACCGTGTATACCACGGCTGAAAATAGCAGTTTCAGATTGAGCAAAACTGCTACACTGGCTTTTAGCCCTTATGGTCAACCCTTTGAAACGGAACCGGCCATATTTGTAGACCCCAATAAAAGCTTTCAAACCTTTGTAGGCATTGGTGGTGCGCTTACAGATGCTTCTGCAGAAACTTTTGCAAAACTGCCTAAGAACAAACAAGCTGAGTTATTGGATAAACTATATGGAAAGCAGAACGGGATTGGTTATACCCTGGCAAGAACCAATATTAATAGTTGTGATTTTTCTAGCGATAGTTATACCTATGTTACAGAGAACGATAAGGATCTAAAGTCATTCAATATTGCTCATGACCTAAAATATAAGATTCCCTTTATCAAACAAGCCATTGCAGCTGCGGGCGGAAAACTAACCTTATTTGTGAGTCCCTGGAGCCCCCCAGCTTGGATGAAGGACAATCATTCCATGTTACAAGGTGGCAAATTATTACCGGCTTATTACCAGTCATGGTCAAATTATTATGTGAAGTATATCTATAGTTTGCAAAAATTAAATATTCCAGTTTGGGGATTGAGTGTACAAAATGAACCCATGGCCAAACAACGTTGGGAATCATGTTTGTATACTGCGGAAGAAGAAAGAGATTTTATCAAAAACTTTTTAGGACCAACACTTACCCGCTCAGGCCTAGCCGATAAAAAGTTGATCGCCTGGGACCATAATAGAGACTTACTCTATCAAAGAGCCAATACTATCTTAAGTGACCCTAATGCTGCCAAATATGTTTGGGGTATAGGTTTTCACTGGTATGAAGACTGGACTGGAGGCGGAAAGTTATTTGACAATGTTAGGCGTGTAAACGAGGCTTTCCCTAAAACCAATTTAATCTTTACAGAAGGTTGTGCTGAAAGTTATGATATTAAAAAAATCAATGACTGGAAATGGGGTGAAACCTATGGAAGATCCTTGATCAATGATTTTAACAATGGCACAGTGGGTTGGACGGATTGGAATGTATTATTAGATGAAAGAGGTGGGCCCAACCATGTAGGCAATTTTTGTTTTGCGCCAGTACACGCAGACACCAAAACCGGTGAATTAACCTACTTGAACTCCTACTATTATATTGGACATTTTTCAAAATTTATCAGACCAGGAGCCAAAAGAATTATCAGCTCAACCAGCAGGGGACAATTGTTAACTACTGCCTTTAAAAACACAGATGGTAGCATTATAGTGGTGGTGATGAACCAAAGCAATGAATCCATCCCCTACCATATGGGTATTGGAAATAAAGCGGTTGCATATACAAGCCAACCTCATTCTATTCAAACATTGGTAGTAGAATAGACCGATGAATTCATTAAAAATTGCCAGTATATTTGAGTAAAGCAACACTCATGAAAAGTATTCGTACTGCCATCCTTTCTTTTGGCATGTCTGGGCGCGTATTTCACGCCCCTTTCCTTGCATTGGACCCTCAATTTGAGTTGGTGGGTATATGGGAAAGAACCAGCAGCGCTTCCTTAGAATTTTATCCTTCCATTCGGATTTACCGTTCTTTAGAAGAAGTATTGGAAGATGCCAATATTGATTTGGTCATTGTTAATACACCTACTTATACCCACTATGAATATTGCAAGAAAACCCTACTTGCAGGAAAACACGCAGTGGTAGAAAAAGCATTTACCAATACTTTGGAAGAAGCCAAGGAATTAGATCAAATTGCCAAGGAGAAGGGATTGAAATTATCCGTATTTCAGAACAGAAGATGGGACTCTGATTTTAAAACTGTAAAGCAGGTGATTGACCAAGGCTTATTGGGTAATATAGTAGAAGCAGAAATCCATTTTGACAGATTTAAAGAAGAACTAAGCCCCAAATTACACAAAGAGCTTCCGGGACCTGGTGCAGGCGTTTTGTATGATCTAGGCCCACATTTAATAGACCAAGCATTGGTACTTTTTGGCATGCCAGAAGCCGTATTTGCTGATCTAAGAATTACCAGAAGAGGCTCACAAGTAGATGACTATTTTGAAATTTTACTATACTACCCGCAACTAAGGGTTAGATTAAAATCTGGATACCAAGTGAGAGAACCCTTCCCATCCTATGTGATTCATGGAAGTTTAGGTTCTTTTCATAAATCTAGGGCTGATGTACAGGAAGTAGATTTGGTAGCCAACGAAAAACCCAATAAACCAGACTGGGGAACAGAGCCCATTGCAGAACAGGGTTTGTTACATACAGAAAAAGATGGTGTATGCATTCGCGAAAGAATACCAACACTTACAGGTAATTATGCAGATTATTACCATGCAGTAGGTCAAGCCATTAGCCTAGACAAAGCAATGCCCGTGACTTCTAAAGATGGCATTCAAGTCATGCAAATCATTGCAGCAGCAGCGGCAAGTCATGCATCTAAAACAGTTATTACACTTTAATTCATTACCACAACCATTCAACATGAAAATCACTCATTGCTTGTTATTGTTGTCTTTTATTGCACTTGGCTGTAATACCCAACAGTCAAAAACAAATTTTAAAACTATACCTGTGACCTACCCCAATACAGTAAAAGACAGCACTGTTGATCAATATTTTGGAACTGCCGTGCCTGATCCTTATAGATGGTTAGAAAATGATACAGCAGAAAATACCAAACAATGGGTTGCGGCTCAAAATAAAGTAACTACTGATTATTTGAATCAAATTCCATTTAGATCCTCTATTCACCAAAGACTAGAAGAACTGTGGAATTACGATAGTTATTCTGCGCCATCACACGAGGGAGACTATATTTATTTTTACAAGAAAACAGGATTACAAAATCAATCCGTTTTATATCGTCAGAAAAATGGCAGTCAAGAAGCAGAAGTATTTCTAGACCCAAACAGTTTTTCTGCCAATGGAACAACCTCCTTAGCCGGTGTTAGTTTTTCAAAAGATGGTTCTTTGGCTGCTTATCAAATTTCTGAAGGCGGAAGCGATTGGAGAAAATTGATCATTATTAATGCTATTACCAAACAACAAATTGGAGACACTTTAATTGATGTTAAGTTTAGTGGTATTGCTTGGAAAAAGAATGAGGGTATTTATTATAGTAGCTATGACAAACCAAAAGAAGGAAGTCAATTAGCAGGTAAAACTGATCAGCACAAACTTTTCTTTCATCAACTGGGAAATAAACAAAGCCAGGACCAACTGGTATTTGGTGGAACTACTACACCTAGAAGATATATTGGAGCAGAAGTTTCTGAAAATGAGCGTTGGTTAATCATTTACGCGGCCAATAGTACCTATGGTTCGGAAGTGTATGTACAAGATTTGTCAAAACCTTCTCCTATTGTTACGGTTGTAGACAATATGAAAAACCAATCCGGAATTCTTACCGTAGACGACCAATATTTTTATATTCAAACTGATCTAAACGCACCCAAAGGGAAAATGGTAGTAGCTCCTATTGCGCAACCAGCACCAGCCAATTGGAAAACCTTGATTCCAGAACAAAAAGAAGTGCTTTCCGTTTCAAGTTCAGGTGGTCAAATTTATTGTAGTTACCTCAAAGACGCTATTACCAAGGTTTTCCAATATGATTTGACTGGAAAACAAATTAGAGAAATAGCCTTACCGGGTTTGGGTTCTGCCTATGGATTCTCAGGCAAGAAAGCAGACAAGGAATTGTATTTTACCTATAGCTCTTATATCAGTCCTTCTACTATTTACAAAATGGACATCGCCACAGGCAAAACTGAAGTGTACAAAAATTCTGGTGTCAAATTCAAGTCTGAGGATTATGAATCTAACCAGGTCTTTTATACTTCAAAAGATGGCACTAAAATTCCCATGATCATCACGCATAAGAAGGGGATTAAATTAGACGGAACCAACCCTACTCTATTGTATGGCTATGGTGGATTCTCCGTAAACATTACCCCTTATTTTAGCACTAGTGATATTATTCTCTTAGAAAATGGTGGTATTTATGCGGTAGCTAATTTGCGTGGTGGTGGTGAGTATGGAGAAGAATGGCATTTGGCAGGTACCAAGTTAAACAAGCAAAATGTTTTTGACGATTTTAGCGCCGCGGCCAAATACTTGGTAGAAAACAAATACTGTAGCAGGGCAACACTTGCCATACAAGGAGAGTCAAATGGTGGTTTGTTGGTAGGTGCTTGTATTACACGCGAACCTGGTATTGCCAAAGTTGCTTTTCCTTTTGTTGGGGTTATGGATATGCTCCGCTACCACAAGTTTACTGCTGGGGCAGGATGGGCTTATGACTATGGCACATCGGAAGACAACAAAGAAATGTTTGAATATCTTAAGGCTTATTCTCCCATTCATAATTTCAAACCCAACACTGCTTATCCTGCAACCTTGGTCATGACAGCCGATCATGATGACCGTGTGGTACCTGCTCACAGCTTTAAATTTACGGCTACCCAACAGGCCAATCATCAAGGAGAAAATCCGGTCTTGATTCGCATAGAAACCAAGGCAGGTCATGGTTCTGGAAGATCAACCGAACAGGTAATTAAGGCAGAAGCAGATAAATGGGCATTTTTGTTTTACAATATG
>CAIZMD010000278.1 GCA_903933995.1 uncultured Bacteroidota bacterium | reverse complement strand
TTCAAGCAGAAGACGGCATACGAGATGCGCGAGAGTGACTGGAGTTCAGACGTGTGCTCTTCCGATCTGTTTCTAGGGGTCAAACCTTAAGGGGATATCATTGGATCCCTGTCCAACCCAATGGAAAAAAAATATTGATCATCCACGGATTTAGTAGTTATAGTTACAAGTTTGAGAAATACGTGGGTTTGTTTAAAAAAGAGGGCTTTGAAGTTGTGGCATTTGACGCTCCTGCTCATGGTCAGTCTGGTGGAAAACACATTAATGCCCTTATTTATAAAGAAGCTTTATTAGATATTGAACAGGCATATGGCCCCTTTTATGGATGGATGGGTCATTCATTGGGAGGTCTTGCAGCAAGCCTTGCTTTTCAGACTTTGGCCAATCAAGCAAACAGAAAACTGGTTTTGATTGCACCAGCTACAGAAACCAAAAGAGCCATTGAACACTATTTTAGTATTATTCAGGTGGATGATAAAATCAAACAAGCATTTAATGAATTGATTGCTAGTTTAACCCATTATAAAATAGAGGAGATAGCTGTTTCTCATGCTTTAAAGCAAATCAGTGCCCCTGTTTTATGGGTACATGACAAGCAAGACATGATCTGTGTATTTGATGCTGTGATTCCTATAATGGAAACAAAACCAGCCAATGTTCGCTTTCATATTACGGATGGTTTGGGGCATAGCAGGGTTTATAAAGAAGCGGAGGTATCTGGGGCCATTGTGCATTTCTTACTAGAGGCCTAACAGGGATATTTTTTGGAATTTAACTCTTTGGACTAATATTGCATCCAAACCGGCGGAAGGGTCAGGTACTAAAAAAGCCTAATTTAACCTAGTTTCGGTTTCTTATAAACATCATCAAATCACCGCCCATGGCGGTTTTGGAAAATATGGCAAAAAACTTATTGATTGTTGAGTCACCTGCAAAAGCCAAAACAATTGAAAAGATCCTGGGCAAGGATTTTGAAGTGAAGAGCTGCTTTGGACATATTCGTGACCTGGAAAAGGACGATATGGGTATTGATGTAAACAATCATTATTTACCTAGGTACAAAGTGCCGGATGACAAGGAAAGGGTTGTAAAAGAGCTAAGACAATTGGCCAAAAAAGCGGATGAAGTTTGGCTAGCATCGGATGAGGACCGTGAAGGAGAAAGTATTAGTTGGCATTTGGCCGAGGTATTGGGTCTGGACCCCAAAGTGACCAAACGGATTGTTTTTCATGAAATCACCGCCCCCGCCATTAAAAAAGCAGTAGCTAATCCAAGGATCATTAATATGAATCTGGTGAATGCTCAACAAGCTAGAAGGGTATTAGACAGATTGGTAGGGTTTGAATTGAGCCCAGTGTTATGGCGCAAAATTGGGATGCAACGTAGCCTTAGTGCCGGTAGGGTTCAGAGCGTAGCGGTAAGATTGGTAGTAGAAAGAGAAAGAGAGATTAACCATTTTGTGTCTGAGAGTAGTTTTAAGATTGAAGCCAATTTCTTAGCCCCAGATATCAACGGAAAAACCGTTGGATTCAAAGCGGAAGCTCCTGCTAAATATGCAGAACAAGTAGCTGCTAGAAAATTCTTAGAATCATGTATTGGTGCTACTTATAAAGTAACAGATGTTCAGGTTAAACCAACCAAAAGAACACCTGCTGCTCCTTTTACTACTTCTACCCTGCAACAAGAAGCTTCCAGAAAAATGGGATACAGCGTGAGTAAAACCATGTTGATTGCCCAAAAGCTCTATGAAAGTGGTAAGATCACTTACATGCGTACGGATAGTGTGAATTTGAGTGATACGGCGCTTGCCGATATTAGCGCTGAGGTAAACAATGCTTATGGCCCTCAGTATCATCAGCCTCGCAAATTCAAGAACAAAAACGAATCTGCACAAGAAGCCCACGAAGCCATTAGGCCTACTTATATGAATCAACATACCCTGGCTGATGAAGAAACCAGAAGGCTCTATGAATTGATTTGGAAAAGAACCATTGCTTCTCAAATGAGCGATGCAGCTTTTGAAAAAACCACGGCCAAAATTGCCATCAGCACAAATGGAGAATCCTTAGCTGCTTCTGGTGAAGTGCTAAAATTTGACGGATTCTTGAAAGTCTATATGGAAGGAAAAGATGATGAAGACGAAGAAGATGCAGAAGGTATCTTGCCTCCATTAGCTGTTAACCAGCAACTAAGTTTAAAAGAACTAACTGCTTCAGAAAAATTCAGTAGACCTGCTGCGCGATATACAGAAGCTTCCTTGGTTAAAAAACTAGAAGAATTAGGCATTGGTAGACCTTCTACCTACGCCCCCACTATTAGTACCATCATGAAGCGCAACTATGTTGAAAAGCGCGACAAGGATGCAATCAAGCGATCTGTGACCCTATTTAGATTGATTCCAGGCAAGGACATTGAAAAAGAAATCATATCAGAAAATACAGGTGCTGAAAAAGGTAAATTATTCCCAACCGATTTGGGGATGGTGGTAACAGACTTTTTAAAGCAACATTTTACCAAGGTCATGGACTTTGGGTTTACTGCCAAGATTGAACAGGAATTTGATGAGATTGCCGATGGTAAGATTATCTGGTCCAATATGATTGACGGGTTTTACAAACCCTTCCATAGCACTATTGAACATACTTTAGAAACTGCAGAAAGGGCTAAGGGTGAAAGAGAATTGGGTATTGATGCTGAGTCTGGTAAAAAAGTAATTGCCAGAATGGGTAGGTACGGTCCCATGGTTCAGATTGGTGATAGTAGCAACGAAGAAGAGAAACCAAGATTTGCCAAACTCAAACAAGACCAAAGTATTGAAACCATTAGCATGGCAGAAGCCATGGAACTTTTTGAACTTCCCAAAACCATTGGGGAATATGAGGGTCAAGAATTACAGGTAAATATTGGCCGATTTGGCCCTTATATCCGCATGGGTGAGCAATTTATCAGCGTTCCCAAAGGAGAAGACCTACACGCTCTAGAATTAGAAAGAGCCATACAGTTGATCCAAGAAAAGCAACACGCAGAAGCGCCAATTGCTTTTTTCCAAGAATTACCCGTAACCAAGGGCAAGGGCAGATTTGGACCATTTATCAAGTGGAATGATTTGTTCATTAATATTCCAAGGGCATACAATTACGATACGCTGTCTCAAAGTGATATCAATGAATTGATTGAAAAGAAAATGGACAAAGAAGCCAATCGATTTATTAACCAATGGCCAGCTGAGAAAATTTCTATTGAAAATGGTAGATGGGGTCCATTTATCCGTTTTCAGAAAAAGATGCTAAAAATGGGCAGAAAAGCGGATGGTGAAAAATATACCGCAGATGAGTTGATAGATATTGATCTGGAATTAATCAAGAAAATGATTGAAGAACAAGTGCCAGGTGCTTTTACCAAAAAAGCAAAACCAGCTTCAAAAGGGGCTACTAAATCGGCCACAAAGAAAGCAGCTCCTAAAAAAGCCGCCAGCAAAAAAGCCAGTCCCAAAAAGAAATAGGCTATAGCCAAAATAAAAGCCGGATAAAAATTTATCCGGCTTTTTTATGCGCTTGTTCCAAGCCTTTTAATCGGCCCTGCCCAAATCTCTTAAAAATCTAACATGGGCTACTACGGCTCTTCTCATAGTAGGATACTCAATATATTGTAATTGATATTCTGCACAAACCGCTTTTACAATTTTGCTAATGGCTGGATAATGTACGTGAGAAATCTTAGGAAATAAATGGTGTTCAATTTGAAAATTAAGACCACCTACTAACCAACTTACCAATTTATTTCTGGTAGCAAAATTGGCTGTGGTTTTAATTTGGTGTGCCGCAAACTCATCAGGTAATTGGTGTGAAGCAATATCCGCAACAGGGAATTCTGTGTGTTCTACCGTATGGGCCAATTGGAAAACAATGCTTAAAATAAATCCAGCAACCATACTCATCACTATAAATCCTACCAACCAAGGCAACCAGCCAAGGGCATAAATAGGGATTACAATAAAGAAGGCAGCGTGATAGACTTTTACAATCCAGAATTCAAAATGGTCTTTAAACTCCATTTTCTTTAAAGGCACATTTCCAATTTTTTTAGAAAAATACTTGTTGTAGTCAGTAAAGAAAATCCAGAAAATATACAATTGCATGTACAAAAACCAAAAGTAAAAATGCTGGAATTTGTGCATTTTTAATCGTTTCTGTGTAGGTGCCATGCGCATTAATACACCAATTTCAATATCGTCATCAACCCCATCAATATTGGTAAAACTATGATGAATCATATTGTGCTTCATATTCCACATAAAATGGTTAGCACCCAACATACTCATAGAGGAAGCGGCTATACGGTTCATCCAACGATTGGTACTAAAACTACCATGACTACCATCATGCATCACGTTAAATCCAATTCCAGCAATCAAACCACCAAGTATCACAGCTTCTAAAAGGGCCAAGTACCAAACTGGGGTCCAGACCAATAATTGAATATAAACAGCTACAAAAGCCATAATCATTACAATGGCCTTGGTAAATAATTTGGGAGTACCCGTAGATTTTATTCCTTGTTCATCAAAATAGGCTTGAACGCGTTTTTTCAATTCAGCATGCAAGGATTGCTTTACAACGGGGAATTTTGGAATGGCAAATGTAGACATGTAATAAATTATAGTAAGAAAGCAAAAGTACTTCATCCCCGCTTCCCATACTTGTTAATTTTGACTGATGGTACCGAAGACAGCCTTTAACGATGATTTTTTCAAATTAGTATGCCATTTTTAGTCATTATTTCCACAAGTATGGAATAACTATTTAGGGTAAATGCGCAAAAAAAGAAGTTAGTTTGAGGTAGAATATCACAGATAATGGAAGTTTAAGCTATTGCTGTCATTTTCAACCAGTTCATATGCAAACAACCAAAGAAATCAATGCACTCTTTACCTTGATAGATGATCCCGATGAGGAAGTCTATTCTACCGTTTCAGAAAAGCTGGTTGCTTATGGCAAGGGGATTATCCCTAATCTGGAACATTTATGGGAAACAACCTTAAATGATACTATTCAGGAAAGGATTGAAACCATCATTCATCGTTTACATTTTACAGACCTCACCCAAGATTTTACAGACTGGAGCAATAGTGCCTATCATGACTTGCTTTTAGGGGCTTTATTGGTTGCAAGGTTTCATTATCCTGATTTACAGAGCACACAGGCCTTACAAGAGATAGAAAAAATCAGAAGAAATGTATGGCTTGAATTAAATAATTTTTTAACACCGCTTGAACAGGCCAATGTATTAACCAGTATTTTG
>CAIZMD010000277.1 GCA_903933995.1 uncultured Bacteroidota bacterium | reverse complement strand
CTGCCAATACTAATAAGGCACTCATTGCTACTAAATACTTTTTCAAAGCTTTCAATTTTAAATATGAATAATTAAAGTTATTACTGAATTCCCAAAATGCGTTTATTAAATGCTTCATCCGATCCGGTATTGGCAAAATCGTCAAAAGCTTTTTCTGTTACGCGAATAATATGGTCCTTGATAAAGACAGAACCCTCTGCAGCACCAGTTTCAGGGTGCTTGATGGCGCATTCCCATTCCATGACTGCCCAACCTTTGTAATTATATGCAGCCAACTTGCTAAAAATAGATTTAAAATCTACCTGACCATCGCCCAGCGAACGGAACCTGCCTGCTCTATCAATCCAGTTTTGGTAGCCACCATAAACGCCTTGTTTACCCGTTGGATTAAATTCAGCGTCTTTTACATGGAACATTTTAATGCGCTCATGATAGTAGTCTATATAAGCCAAGTAGTCTAGGCTTTGTAGCACAAAGTGCGATGGGTCATATAGAAGATTGGCCCTTTTGTGGTTACCCACTTTTTCCAAAAACATTTCATAGCTAATGCCATCATGTAGGTCTTCTCCAGGATGAATTTCATAACAAAGATCCACACCCACTTCATCAAATTTGTTGAGGATGGGTAACCAGCGATTGGCCAGTTCTGTAAATCCTGTTTCTACTAATCCTGCTGGTCTTTGTGGCCAAGGATATACCGTATGCCACAATAAAGCACCACTAAATGTTGCGTGGGCATCTAATCCTAGGTTCCTAGAAGCTTTGGCAGCATATTCCAATTGCTGCACCGCCCAAGCCGTTCTAGCGGTGGGATTATTGCGTACAGATTCTGGCGCAAATCCGTCAAACAATGCGTCATAAGCGGGATTCACGGCTACCAATTGTCCTTGTAAATGGGTACTAAGTTCGGTGATTTCCAAACCTGCTGCGTTGACAATACCCTTGATTTCGTCTGCATAGGTTTTGCTCTCTGCCGCTTTTTGTAGGTCAATGCAACGAGGATCCCAGCTGGGAATTTGTACACCTACAAAGCCAAGGCTCTTGGCCCAAGCGCAAATGGTATCCAATTGGTTAAACGGGGCAACATCGCCCATAAATTGGGCCAAAAAAATACCGGGCCCTTTAATATTGGTCATAATAACTGATTAATTGGTTAGATCTTGTATTCGGTCCACTTGATATCTGATTGCGCAGATGCTACTACATTGTCAATAAAGGCCATGCCCCTGATACCATCGGCCACGCCTGGAAAATCTAATTCTTCCTTGGTGGGTTCTGTTCCGTCTATTCGTGCAGATAGGGTTTTGGCAAAATTGTGGTAGATATTGGCAAATGCTTCTAAATAACCTTCTGGGTGTCCGCCTGGAGTGCGACAATTCATGGTTGCATAACTGCTCAAACGGTCTCCATAATTACCTCCTGCACGCAGGATTTGGGTTGGAGCGTCTAACCATTTTACCAAGAGGGTATTGGGTTCGTGTTGTGCCCATTCAATTCCGCCCTTTTCTCCATATACGCGAATCTTTAAAGCATTTTCTTCTCCAGCTGCAACCTGTGAAGCCATCAAGACCCCGTGAGCACCATTGCTGAATTTTAATAAGACATTACCATCATCATCCAACATACGGCCGGGTACCATGGCATTCAAATCGGCACAGAGATGGGTAATTTGAGCTCCGGTAATATATTCAGAAAGGTGTGCAGCGTGGGTTCCAATATCGCCCATGCAACCACTCTTACCACTTTTCTTAGGATCCGTTCTCCAAGCAGCTTGGGCATTACCCTCGCGCTCAGACAGTTTGCTCAACCAGCCTTGCGGATATTCTACCCAAACCTTGCGGATAGCACCTAGAACACCATCGGCCACCATGGCCCTGGCTTGTTTTACCAATGGATATCCAGAATATGTATGGGTAAGGCAAAGAATCAAACCAGTCTCTTCTACCTTTTGTTTGAGTAACTGTGCTTCTTCTAAGGTAAAAGCAATGGGTTTTTCAATGACTACG
>CAIZMD010000276.1 GCA_903933995.1 uncultured Bacteroidota bacterium | reverse complement strand
TGGCATGGTGGAAATGCCAAATGGGGTAATATGGTTGATATTAATTCAGCCTCTATTGGCATTGAATTGGACAATAATGGATTTGAATCTTTTGATAGTTTGCAAATCAAAAGTTTGATAAGCTTGCTTAGTAGATTGAAAAAAAATCATGGCATTCCAACTGCCAATTTTATTGGCCATGGAGATATTGCACCCACTAGAAAAAATGACCCCAATTTCAGATTCCCATGGAAAACATTGTCTGATAAAGGATTTGGTCTATGGTATGATAGTAATTTAGATACTGTACCAACTGGATTCAATCCCATTATAGCACTAAGGATTATTGGTTATGATGTAAAAGACAATAGGGCTGCTATACAATCTTTTAAAAGACATTTTTTACAAGACACCACCAAAAAATTGAATGCGATGGATTCTTTGGTCTTATATAATCTTCAGAAAAAATATCTCTAGTCAACTTCTTTTTTTAAGATTTCAATATCCTCAATCATCCTTTCCATTTCTAGAGGTAAAGTGCCATTATAAATGCCTCTGATTCTTCTATGCTTGTCTAGGAGCATGCAGTTTTCTGTGTGTAGAAAATCTTTTTGATTGCCATAATAACCAATCCTTTCACCCGCATAGTATTCCTTTTTTGCCATTCTATAAATACTGTCTATGTTCCCAGTTAATAGAAACCATTTTCCTGAAACAATCCCTTTATTGTTGGCATAATTTTTTAAAACAGGAACACTATCTCTATCTGGCATTACAGAATGTGACAAGATTAAAACATCTTTGTCTTGAAGGTATTTTTTCTGAACAATGGACATGTTTTCCGTCATTCTTGGACAAATGCTGCCACAACTTGTGAAGATAAAATTGGCTATATAGATTTTCCCTGAAACCGTTTGCTCAGTAATTAACTGACCGTCTTGATCTTGAAATTGAAAACTTGGAATTTGATGAATACTATCATACCTAGCATCCGTTTTTTCAATCCACTCAGGGGTAAAATCAGGTTTGCTGATAAAGGGTAAGCCAAGTGGTTGAGGACTTGGCTTACATCCTATTAAAAGCAATAATAAAGCAATGAGTGATGAATATTTATTTGATTGAATCATAAGGGTTCTTGCAAAGTTTAACGCCGATTAAACCATATTTTTTTCCATTTCTAATTTCATAGTTGGCCCTAACGGTACTATCATCCCACCAGAGACGCTGACTACCTTGTTCTTGTCCATTTTGATAGTGAAATTGTTTGATTAACAACCCCTTACTATTCCATTCCTTTAATTCCCCTTCATAAGCATCTTCATGTACCTGAAATTCAAATTGGGGTTTTCCATCGGGCCACCAAGCCCTATGTCTTCCTTCTTTTTTTCCAGATATATAAAAACGGTCTTCTGCCATTTGCTGATTAGGATGCCATCTTCTGGTAATACCTTCTTGCAAACCATTCCAAAATTCTTTGTAAACAGCCGTATCGCCATTGGCAAATAAACTAATGGCTTTTCCTGAATAGGGCTGTCCTTTATAAAACAAACTGTCTTGATGCCAAATAATAGCACTGTCTTCTAACAACAACCAATTTTGTGGAATTGGATGTGCTGATATTACTGGAGCTATTGTCTGTTCCTGTTTGCAGGCCAATGCAAACAGGAAAGAACAGAAGAGGTAGTATTGAGTTATTTTCATCTTATTGGGTTACAGTTCCAGCAGTTCCATAATATCCAGAACCGTTAAGATATGGATCTGCATCAGTGATATGGTAATGATAAACACCATTGGGATAATCTGTAGTAACGGTTGTATGCCCATGATACGCATCCAGCATAGCATTGGTTA
>CAIZMD010000275.1 GCA_903933995.1 uncultured Bacteroidota bacterium | reverse complement strand
TGGCTGCTTTGCAGGGTAAAACTGCAGGTGCGCAAATTACCCAAAACAATGGAGATCCAGCAGGTGGCATTTCAGTGCGTTTGCGTGGTATCAGTACCATTTCTTCCTCTTCAGAACCTTTGTATATTGTTGATGGAGTAATTGTGAACAATAGTACCAATAGGGTAACCAATACCCAAAGCGGTTATGATGGAGAAAGATTTGTTGGTAGTGTTGGTCAGAACCGTTTGGTAGATATTAATCCTGCTGATATTGAGCGCGTAGAAGTATTGAATGGTGCTGCTGCAGCTGCTATTTATGGTAGCCGAGCAAATGCTGGTGTGGTGCAGATTTTTACCAAAAAAGGTAAGTCTGGTGCACCGGTTGTTTCTTTTTCTACTAGTTATATGAATAGCAGTTTGCGCAAGAAGATTGGGATGAATCAGTCTCCAACCAAATTTGGTGGACCTACTGATGGTGCAGGTGCACAAACACAAGATATCTTAACGCCTGCTTTAACCAATACTACCAACGTTACAAGATATGATTACCAAGATTATATTTTCCGTAATGCATCAGGAACAGATAACAATGTATCTGTATCTGGTGGTAATGATAAGACCAAGTACTATGTATCTGGATCTTATTTCTACAATCAAGGTATTGTTAAGAACACAGATTTTCAGCGCTATAGTTTTAGGGCCAATATTGAACAGACTTTCAACAAATGGATTTCTGCAAACATTGGATTAAACTATATCAATAGTACTGCCAATGAAAAACCTGATGGAAACAGTTTCTTCTCTCCCATGAACTCTGTAACCATTATTGCCAATTTTCATGATATCCAAAAAAGAGATGCTTTGGGCAATATTTTGGCAGTGGGTGAGCGTGGAAGGGTAAACCCCGTTTCAGTGATTGAAGACATTAAGCAGAAACAAATAGTGAGCCGTGTCATTTCCAATTTTGGATTGAAATTACGTCCCATCAAGAATTTGACCATTGACTATACCATGGGTATTGACAACTATGCTCAAAACGGAACTACTTATATTCCGCCTTTTGCATACAATGCCAGTACCGCTTTCTGGGGTGGTGGTCTTAGCCTAGATCCAACTTTGAATGGTTATGCAAGTAATGCCAACAATAATTTCTTTGCCATTAACCATGATTTGAATGCTACTTATAATATTAGCATTACCAAAGACTTGGCTTCTACTACTCAAGTTGGTTTCTCTCAGCAATATGAAAAAGGAATTTACTCTTTGTTACAAGGACGTGGTTTAGCACCCTTTGTACAAACTGTAAATGGTGCTTCAACTGTATTGCCTGGTAATGATCAACGCAGTGAAATATCCGTTTCTGGTGCTTTTGTACAACAGAACTTCAAGTTCCGTAATCAATTGTTTGTTACCGGTGCCTTGCGTGTAGATGGTTCTTCTGTATTTGGAGAAAACCAACGCAATCAAACTTATGGTAAGTTGAGCGGTAGCTATGTAATTTCTGGAACAGATTATTGGAGCAAATTAGGTATTAGCAAATGGATGAATTTGTTCAAGATTCGTGCTGCTTATGGTGAGAGTGGAAACCTAACAGGTATTGGTGCTTATGACCGTTTCAATACCTATACTTCTACTTCTTATGTGGGTAGAACTTCTTTGGGTTCAAGTTCTGGTTTGGCTAATCCTAATGTAGGTCCTGAACGCCAATCTGAGTTTGAATTTGGTACAGATATGGGTTTCTTGGACAACAGAATCAGCTTGTCTGTGAACGTGTATAATAAGAAAGTTAATAACCTCTTGATTACCCGTCAAATTGCTCCAACCAATGGATTCTCTACTTTGTTAGACAATTTTGGTTCTTTGGAAAACAAAGGATTTGAAGTGATGTTGACTGCTATGCCTATTAGCAAGAAGGACTTTAGTTGGACCATTACTGGGATCTACAACCAAAACCGTAATAAAGCCATCAATATTGGTCAGGCGCTTACTTTGTTAAGTACCAATGCTGGTGCACCTGTTTCTATTTTAGAAGGACAACCCATTGGTGTATTCTATGGTACTTTCTTTGCAGTGGACGCTGCTGGAAATCCTGTAAAAAATGCTGCTGGATTGCTGCAAATTGAAAAAGGAACTCAGAATAGTCCGTTGGTTTATACCACTGCTCGTGATGCTGCTGGTTTGCCTACTGGTACTACCTTGCGTAAGATCATTGGTAACCCAAATCCAACGTATACCACTACTTTAACCAATGAGTTCACTTACAAAAAAGCAAGTCTTAGAATTCAGATTGATGCCGTAAAGGGCTTGGATGTTTTCAATGCCGATTTCCGTACACGTCAAGGTGTGGGTAATGGTTTGATTGCTGAACAAGAACAGCGTGGACAATTGCCTCGTGGATACATCAATAATATCTATGCTATTGAAGCATGGAGGGTAGAAGATGGATCCTTTACCAAATTACGTGAATTGGCGTTTAGCTACAATTTTGGTAAACTCAAAGGCTTTAGTGATTTGACATTTACCTTGAGTGGAAGAAACTTGATTTCATGGGATAGCTATAGAGGATATGATCCAGAAGTGAATTCAGGTGGACAAAGCACCATTCTACGTGGAATTGATTTTGGTTCTGTTCCCATTCCAAAAACATTCAGTGTAGGTCTGCAAGCTAAATTCTAATCCAAAAACCAAAAGAAATGAAAAATATATTCAAACATAGCTTACTCTTGATGGGAACAGCATCTGTGATGTTGGTTTCCACGGGTTGTAAAAAGAATTATACCAACCCCAATGCGGCAACATCTGATCAGGTGTTTTCATCCGCAACAGGATTGACCGGCGTGGCGGTAAGTCTACAAAGAACTTACGCTTTAGGCCGTGCAGGATCATTATACAATATTGTAGCAGCAAATGGATTTACTACTGGTGAATTGATTTTGTTGAATGCTGGTAATACCGCCGAATACCAATTAAGCGTTGGTGGTGGAACAGTAGACGGAACCAATTCTATTTTGGCCAATATTTGGGCCAATGCCAATAAGATTGAGTATGATGCTAACAATGTAATTGATGGTGCTTCAAAATTAAATGACAAGAACTATGCAAGTGGACTCATTGGTTATGCCAGTTTGTACAAAGCACTAGCACTGGGTTCTTTGGCCATGTATTGGGAAAAAGTACCAGCAGCTGTTGGTGCCAATGCCACATTTGTAGATAGAAAAGAAGGATTTGTTAGGGCTATTGCTACCATTGATGCGGCACTTGCTGCTATTAATGCCAATGCTATTAGCGCTGCCTTTACTGCCAATGTACCTGCTGGAAATGACATTGTCAATTCCTTGCAAGCACTCAAAGCGCGTTATGCTTTATTTTCTGGTAACAATGCCTTGGCATTAACTGCAGCCAATGCAGTAGACTTAACCAAGAGAAGCACTATGAACTATGATGCGGTGAGTTTAAATCCTATTTTTGAAACTGCTACTTCTACCAATAACGTATTCCAGCCAGTGGATTCCACATTTGGATTGCCAGTTGGATTAGCACCTGCTACTACTGATAGAAGAATTGCTTTTTATACTAGCATTAACCCAACCATTGCTCCAAGGTTTAGAATAGCAGGATTTGGTGCAGCATCTGCAACTGCTTTCCCTGTTTATCTGCCAGGTGAAATTACTTTGATCAAGGCTGAAGTGTATGCCAGAAACAATGATTTGGCCAATGCCTTAACAGAGTTAAACAAAGTGGTTACTAAAACCGCAGCTTCAGATCCATTTGCTGTAGGAGCCGGTTTGCCAGCTTTAACAGGAACTTTTACACAGGCCCAATTATTAGACCAAATCTATAGCAACCGCTGTATTGAATTATTCATGAGTGGTTTGAAACTAGAAGACATGCGCAGATTTGGAAGAGCCACAACAGAGCGCAAACGCAATTTGTTCCCTTATCCTTTCCGTGAAAGAGATAATAACAAAAACACGCCTGCTGACCCAACATTCTAATGAACTAGGTAAGATGGTATAGATTCTAGAGGCCCTTGAAAAAGGGTCTCTTTTTTTGCTAGAATAGGGAACCGATTATTCTTTGATAAATTGGAGATTCCGCATAATACCAGACCATTTGCTTCTCTTAATAGGAGAGTCCTTAAAAATGGTTTTAAATGCGTCTTCTGTAAGGTCTTCCCACTGGGCCGTTGAAAGATTCAATACTTCTGGAAAGGGGTTTAAACCAGGCTCTTGGTGTTGTTTGCTAAACCTATTCCAAGGACATACATCTTGGCAACTATCACACCCAAACATCCAGTTGTCAAATTGCCCCTTCATTTGATCTGGAATCAGCTGGTCTTTTAATTCAATGGTAAAATAGCTGATACATTTACTGCCATCAACCACTTTGTTTTCCAAGATGGCATTGGTTGGGCAAACGTCTACACATTTATGACAAGTACCGCAATAGTCTTTGGCAAAGGGGTCATCATATTTCAATTCCAAATCCACCACCAGCGTGGCAATAAAATAAAAAGAGCCGGTTTGTTTGTTAATCAGGTTCCCATTTTTGCCAATCCAACCTGCCCCAGATTTTACTGCCCATGCTCTCTCCAACATAGGAGCAGAATCTACAAAGCCCCTTCCCTGAATGCTGCCAATTTGCTGATTCAATTGTAATAAAAACTGTTTCAATTTTGCCCTAATGACTTCATGGTAATCCTTGCCATAAGCATATTTTGAAATCTTTGGCGCATCAGTTGTTTGTCTTTGCTCAGGATAATAGTTCTGTAATAAAGTAATCACTGATTTAGCCCCTGGCACCAATTTACGCGGGTCAATGCGCAGGTCAAAATGGTTTTCCATG
>CAIZMD010000274.1 GCA_903933995.1 uncultured Bacteroidota bacterium | reverse complement strand
TGCCCGCGGCATGCCTTTTAGCATTAGCGCTGGTGTTGGATTTATTGCCTTATTTGGAGTAGCGGTATTAAATGGGATTGTATTAATTGCTGAATTTAATTTATTGAAAAAAGAAGGTATCACAGATGTAAGAAGGATTGTACTTATGGGCACTAAAGTGCGATTGCGTCCAGTACTCATGACAGCTTTTGTTGCTTCACTTGGATTCTTTCCTATGGCAGTAAGTAATGGGGCTGGAGCAGAAGTACAAAGACCTTTGGCTACCGTTGTGATTGGCGGATTGTTATTGGCCACTTTCTTAACCCTTTTTGTGTTGCCTGTTTTATACATGCTTTTTGAAAAAGGCGGAAAACCTAAAAAGATGAAACATCCTATTGCAGTTATGATCTTGATAGTAGCTGGTATGAGTTTGTCTCAACCGCTATTGGCTCAAACACCCATCAGCCTCAAAGCTGCTATTGATACCGCTTTACACAATAACCTGCAAGTGAAAAACGAGCAGTTAAAAGCCCGGTACCAAGAAGCATTGGTTGGTACTTCTGCTAACCTACCCCAAACCAATTTCATAGCAGATGTAGGGCAGATCAATAGTATTTACACAGATACCAAGTTCTCATTGTCACAGTCTTTTAGTTTTCCATCTGTCTATACAAAACAAAAAGCCTTGTTGCAAGAACAGTTTAAGTCAGCTGTATTGAATGTGGCACTCAAAGAAGCACAGCTAAAAAAAGATCTAACACATGTCTATTATGGCATTGTTTATTTAGACCAGAAACAAGCACTGTTGCAATACACCGATAGCCTTTATAGAAGTTTTTATAAAAGAGCAGAACAGCGTTTAGCCAAAGGTGAAACCAATCTCCTAGAAAAAACAAGTGCAGAAACCCAGCTAGGTCAAATTGGGATTCAATTAAAACAGTTGGCGCAGGATCAGTCTGTACTCTTATTGCAGTTTCAATTGTTGTTAAATACTGCTATGGCATACCGGCCCTCAAAAGCTGACTATCGCTTAAGCTATCAAGGCGTTTTAGATAGTGCTTTACTAAAAGAACATCCTAGTTTGAAATTGATTCAACAACAGCAGCAAATGGCCGAAGCCCAGATTGGTTTAGAGAAAAGCAAGAAGCTACCTGAGTTAAGTGTGGGCTATAACAATACCAGTATCAAGGGTATGGGTGCAGACAATGTACTCTATGGTGCTGGTCAAAGATTTAGCGCTGTGCAATTGGGTATTGGCATTCCCATTTTTGCCAGGTCTCAAAACAATCGGATTGCAGGTGCCAAATTGAACAAACAAGTAGCCGAAAGCAATTATCAAGTTGGGATCCAAAGTTTAGAGAACGCTTATCTATCTGCCAACCTACAGTATCGTAAGAATTTGGAAACGCTAAAGTATTATGAAGAACAGGCACTTAAAAACGCTACTGTAATTACCAATACGGCCAACCAACAATTGGCTGCTGGTAGCATCAATTACCTTGAATGGTTTCAATTGATTAACCAAGCAACCATTGTTAGAAGTGAGCATATAGACGCCATTAGGAATCTTAATGAATCCATTATCCAATTGAATTTCATCAGCAATAAATAAAAGTCATGAAACAACTAACTTATATATTATCCATCCTGCTCTTGCTCCAGGCCTGCTCTAGCAAAAAAGTACCAGAAGCAAGTGAGAAAGCCGTTGTGCCCAATAATGTGGTGCTAACAGACGCGCAGTTTAAAACTGCCGGTATTCAAACGGCTTTGATGCAGCAAAAAGAAATTTCTTCCATTCTTAAAGTGAGTGGTAAGATAGACGTACCCCCGCAGAATATGGTGTCTATTAGTGTGCCCTTGGGTGGTTATTTAAAAACCACCAAACTCTTGCCTGGCCAACACGTGAGCAAGGGAGAAGCTGTTGCGGTGATTGAAGGAGAGCAATACATTCAATTGCAACAAGACTATTTGACCACCAAAGAAAAGATTGGGTATCTGCAAAAAGAATTCGAGCGCCAGCGCGATTTAAACAAGACACAGGCAGCTTCTGACAAAGCTTTTCAACAAGCTGAAACAGAGTTTAAAACACAGCAGGTCTTAATTAGTGCTTTCAGGGAGAAATTAAAATTGGTAGGGATTAACGTAGACAAATTATCTGAAAGCAATATTTCAAGAAGCATTAATATTTTTTCACCCATTGATGGTTATGTTTCTAAAGTGAATGTGAATATTGGGAAATATGTTTCTCCCACGGAAGTCTTGTTTGAACTGATCAATCCTACGGATATTCATTTGGCATTAAAGATTTTTGAGAAAGACATTGACAAGCTCTATGTTGGTCAACCATTGGTAGCGTATACCAATAACCAGCCCAAGAAAAAACACGATTGTGAAATTCTATTGATTGGTAAAGACATTAATGAAGATAGAAATACAGACGTGCACTGCCATTTTGAAGACTATGACAAGACCCTGATTCCCGGTACCTATATGAATGCAGAGATTGCTATTAAAAATGCAAAAGCCTTTGTGTTACCAGAAGAAGCCATTGTTTTATTTGAAGGTAAGCAATACGGTTTTATCAAAAATGCAGACAAGGATTATAGCATGCAACTCTTAGAAACTGGAACAGTAGACAAGGGTTTCGTAGAAATTTTGAATGCGGATAAATTAGCAAGCAAGGATTTTGTTGTCAAAGGAACTTATTCTCTACTAATGAGTTTGAAAAACAAAGTGGAAGAATAAGAAATAATTACTGAAGTGTATTAGGATGAAAGGTTTTCCAACTATGCCAAAATTCTTGGTAGGCAGGAATTGGTTGTAGGTTTGCGCTACTGTCAACAGATTTTCCGTTTAACAAATATTTGTGTGTAGCACCCAACAAACTATCTTGATAAAGGATAAATCTTTCATCCTTAGTACTTCTTTCAAAAGCAAAAAAGCTTTGGTTGTTTTTACCAATCACCAGCATCATGGGTTTACTTTCTATGACATCATAAATAATTCTTTCTTTTACCAACCTATTCCAATCAAAGGCCTTGCTGGTCTTACCCATTTCTATTCCCACTACCCAGGATTTTTTATTCCAAGAAAGACTATCCGTTCCCGTTAGTTTCTTTTTGCTTTTTCCTGATTCGTAATTTAATGTAGTGTCATAGCTTTTTAAATAAGCGGGATCTGCCTGCATGATTTTTGTGGTTGGATATAATTTAATCCAATCTGCTAGGCTGGTTTGATAGCTAGGGTATTCTGGTAATTCCATTCCTTTAAGAGGCCCTGTAACGGCTTCACCATTTGCCTGTCTAAACCAAGATCCCGTTGTCTTGTCTTCAAACATGGCATTAAAATGATCCATACCCACCAAGCGAAAAATTTCTGTAGATCCATTGATGATGGGTTCATAAACTCGTCCAGTTCTGCAAACAGTGCAGTAAGTAATCAGCACGGGTTTACCATCTAAACTATCCATAACCAAATGATGGTATCCAATAAAGCGAATGGGGTAGGCCTTGGTTTCTTGTTTGCCCACAATTCCTAATACCAAGCGATTGCTATCCACTTTGTTTTCAGCAACCGGTTTCATAAGCAGACTAGAAGGTTGATAAAACATGCTGTCTGCTGCCATTTGAAAATTGACCACATAGATCACTGCTCCTAAGACAAGAGCAGGTACCCAGGCCTGCCAAGCTTTAGGCCAAGATGATTTGAACCATCCCCAAACCATGAGCAAGCCAAAAAAAATGCGAAATGCCCATCGCCAAGTATAGAGAAAATAAGCAGCGTCTAAACTATTCATTTCCTGACTACCAGGCATGGGCATAATGCAATAGACATTGGCCAATTCAAAAACCAAAAGACCAAGTAAGCCTATATAAAAAAGCTTTTTCATCTTTAAAATGAAGCAACCATGGCCATAGATTCACGGGCCATTTGTTGGTTGTATTCAAAAGTCAATCTTTTGTGATTCACTAGGTCTACAATGGTACCAATTAAGCAAAGCCCTCCAGTAAAAAAGTACAAAATACCCATGCCGTTTTCACCCACCATAAATCTTTGTACGCCAGCTACGCCAAAAAAGCCAAGGATACAGCCCAATAAAACTTGGTCTGTTTTTCTTCTTTTGCCATTGTAAACGGCTATAAAACTTTGGAGTTTGTTTTCAGGAATTTCTCTTGTTAAGGCCTGCAAAAAGATCAGTTCTTCACCTTCCAATGCAGGAATTAAGTTAATTAGGTTGTTGCTCATGGTGTTTGTTTTGTTTGATTAGTAGCCTTATCCTGTTAAATATAACAAGAACTGCTAAAATTCCCAGAGGATGATGATAAAAGGAGCTAGCAAAGTCTGCACGGAGCGCATAATGGATGGAATGACCAATGCCGCAACCAGGGCATTTGCCAAACCCTAACAAACTGAATACGCAAAGCGATGTCTCAGACTTGTTCACGGGTAGGAAAAACAAAACTATCAGCGCTGCTGACCAGAACAGGAGCTCAAAGTTTTTCCAAACCCATTTGATGATATGTTTTATAGCAGTTCCCATTATTTACCAAATGCACCAATATTGGAACTAAAGATCTTAACGGCAATGGCTAGCAGGATCACCCCAAAGAATTTACGAACAGCCAATAAACCCGCTTCGCCCAATGCGTGTTCAATCATTTTCAAAGACTTAAGTACTATATAGACCACAATTAAATTAATGATAATCCCAGCTAGAATATAGGTTTCGTCAAAATTGGCTTTTAAAGACATGATGGTAGTAAGGGTACCACTTCCGGCAATAATTGGGAAAGCAATGGGTACTACAGAGCCAGACTTGGCATCCTTATCACCCTTAAATATTTCATGCCCCAATACCATTTCTAAACCAAGCAAAAAGATTACAATAGAACCACCCACGGCAAAACTTCTAATGTCAAGACCTAGGATCCTCAAAAAAGGCCTTCCTGCAAAAAGGAATAAAATCATCAGACCCCCAGAAACAAATGTGGCCTGAAAAGATCTAATCCCACCCATTTTGTCTTTTAAGGAAATCAACAGGGGAATGGAACCCACAATATCTATCACCGCAAATAGGGTGAAGCTGACTGTTAAGAGTTGGTCTATTTGGAAATCCATATGCTGTTTTTATTAAAGATACAATTTAGGTAAAAGATGGTCTGTGTTGTTCTTTGGTAGAGGGGGTAATATTGTGCAAGAGTTCGTGTTCAAACCCCTGTTCAGTAGGAACAATTTTTACTACCGCCCCATAGTGCAACTGAAAAGCGCTAAAAGATTCTTTTAAATCAATCCCCGTAATATGGGCCAAAACACTTCTCAAGACGCCACCATGCCCAACAATGGCGGATGTTTGACCAGTTGCAACAATATCTTGAAACTGAGCCACCACCCGATCATGTAATTGCTGATAACTTTCTCCACCGGGTACTACCACGTTTATAAAGTCATCCATCCAGGGTTGGATTTCTGGTTTAGGTATGGCGTCCCAGTGTTGCATTTCCCATGCTCCACAATTCAATTCCATTAAAGTGGGATGCAGGCTAATAGGATGTTTTGGGAAAAGCTGTTTTGCCAATTTGGAGCATCGCTGTAAGGGAGAACTAAAGACCTGCTCAATGGTATTGGGTAGGCGCTCCTGAATGGATGCGGCTTCTGATTCAAAACTTTCGGTAATATCTAAATCGGTTTGGCCATAGCAGATGCCTTTTTCTACTAGGGGAGTAGTATGTCTGATCAGGTAGATTTCCATGATGCGAATTACCGGATTTTTCCCCTAATGGCAACATGAAATGATTCATAAGTTGAAGTTTACTACATTTATCACTTACTATTTAATTATGCAAGGCAAACAGCAATTGAATCTATTTAGCTTCACCATGATTGTGGTGGGTTTGGTGATTGGGATGGGTATTTTTAGATCCGCAGCCACCAGTGCCAAAGACGCTATTGAACCATCGGTTTATTTTACGGCTTGGTTATTGGGCGGTTTCTTTGCTTTTTGTGGGGCATTAACCTATGCAGAAATAGGTAGCCGTTTCCCCGTTACCGGGGGATATTATAAGATCTTCTCTTATGCTTATCATCCCAGTATAGCTTTTGCCATTAATTGTATTATCCTGATCAGCAACGCAGCCTCATTGAGTGGTGTGGCCCTGATTGGTAGTGGGTATATCACCAAATTGTTCCCCCAAGTTAATTGGACCGATATTGACAAGGCACTGATTAGTTGTGGCGCAATTTTGATTTTTTATTTGATTAACCTGCGTGGTTTGCGCATTAGTTCCAAGGCCCAGAATTTTCTGATGCTGATTAAAATTGGGATGATCCTGGTATTAATTGCAGCCCTATTTTTCCCAGAGTCTGGATGGCATACCACCATTGCAGCCCCTGCGGTTCCTACCCCCAATATCAGTTGGATCCAAAGTTTGGGGATTAGCTTGATTGCCGTATCCTTTACCTATGGCGGTTATCAGCAGACCATTAATTTTGGGAATGAAGTAGCACAACCTGCTAAGAATATTCCGCGTGGTATTTTTATTGGGATTGCCATTATCATTGGTTTGTATTTATTGGTCAACCTGAGTTACTACCATATTATTGGTTTTGAAAACATGAAGGGGGAGCGTGAAATTGCCTATGTGGTCATGAGTAAGGTCTTTGGTAAAACCGGAGCTGATATTTTTTCTTTCTTCCTATTCTTTGGAGTATTGGCTTATGTTAATGCCTTGCTCATGAGCAATCCACGTGTGATGTATGCCATGAGTACAGAAGGCGCATTACCCAAAATCTTTGGTAAGCAATCTGAAAAAAATGACGTGTTGGTTTTCTCCCTGACCATTTTTGCCAGTATGTGTGTGGTCATTTTATTCTTTGCCCAAACCTTTGAGAAGATCCTCAACTTTACCATTTTCTTAGACTGTTTTGGCATGGTAGCATCTTCTGCCACCATTTTTATTTTACGCAAAAGAACCAAACATTT
>CAIZMD010000273.1 GCA_903933995.1 uncultured Bacteroidota bacterium | reverse complement strand
CCAATATTCGATTGGATTGCGGACGGGTTACATATTGTTCATACATCATGGGCATGAGCACGTCGCCCCCGCCAATTACCAGACTGCCATTCCGGAAAGCACTTTCAAACAAGTTGAATGCCTTTCTATTGGACCAGTTTTCTCTGGTAGCGGTCTCTGAAAAATATCCAGCCACTGCAAAAATGGTCAAGAATATGAGCAGATTGCCCCACTTGACTTTTTTGGGTGGAATGCCTTTTTGTGGAATTCGTTTGTCAGAAAAATTGGTGGCAATTCCCGCAGCTACTATCAATCCAGGGAAAACCCAAGGCGTTTTAAAAGCCAAAAAAGTAACCAAACTGGCTACTATCATAATCACCGTGGTGATGGTATTGTGTACACCCACACCCCAGAACCGATAAGTGGAATAAGCAATAAATCCAATAGCCATGGGTTGGATAAATTTAAAGATTCCAAGAGGAACACTTTGATCATCCATATAGTCCAAGAGAAAAGAAAGTCCGCCCATAATGGCCGATGCGGGTAAGATCCAGATTAACAAAGTAAGAATGGCCAGTGGAATTCCACCCCGCTTATACCCAATCAGGGTAAGGGTTTGCGTAGACGATGCCCCAGGCAATAATTGACAGAAACCATTAAACTCAACCAATTCTTCCTCCGTAACATCTCTGCGTTGTTGCACAAAGGTTTTCATCATCATACCCATATGACCCTGCGGCCCACCAAAAGCAGTAATGCTATGCAGGAGCACGGCGCGTAAAAAAGGTATATGTCTAAAAAGAACCAAGTTGGGGGGATGCTGCTTTATTTTTTTAAACCAATTTCTCTAAGACGTTCATCTAAGTATTCACCTGCTGTAATGTCTTCATATGCTTTTGGATGGTCTACGTCTATGCAACCAGACAAACAAGCCAGACTCATTTCACTACGTGGATGCAAAAAGAAAGGCATGGAAAAGCGGCTGGTATGCCAATGTTCTCTTGCAGGATTCACTACCCTATGCGTGGTGCTGCGTAATTTGTTATTGGTGAGTCTTTGCAACATGTCTCCCACATTTACCACAATCTGGTCGGGCAAAGAAGTTACCGCTACCCAGTCTCCTTGTTTGGTCAAAATCTGTAACCCATCGGCCGAAGCGCCAACCAATAAAGTAATCAGGTTAATGTCTTCGTGTTGCTCTGCCCTAATAGCACTCTTGGGTTCCACCGTAATGGGTGGATAATGGATGCATCTTAAAATGCTATTTCCGTTTTTGATATGTGGGTCAAAAAAGAATTCATCTAAACCCAAATAAAGGGCAATGGCCTGTAACATAGCACCGCCGCTTTTTTCAAAATGCCGGTACGCACTAAAAATGGTGGGATTAAAAGTTGGAATCTCTGCTACTTGTACATTGTCAGGATAGTGTTCGTTGACAACATCGCCATTGGCAAGTGTTTGGCCGTATTGAAAAAACTCTTTTAAGTCTGGTGCTTCACTACCCTTGGCGTGCTCTCTTCCAAAACTGGTATAACCACGTTGACCCGCTAATCCAGGAATTTCATAACCCAATTTTTTCTCAAGTGGTAGGGAGAAAAATTGTTGCACATACTCGTATTGTTGGGCAATTAATTCATCTGGAATGCCATGATTTTTAACGGCAACAAAACCCACTGTTTCATAGGCTTCTCCCAATTCTTTGATAAAAGCCTGTTTGGATGCTGCATTGCCATTTACAAATTGGTCAAGGTCAACTACTGGTATACCCATATGTTTGATTTTGAGGTCCGCAATCGGTTTTAATCTTCAACAGTAATAAAAATACAAAAGAAGCTCTTATCTAGTTCCTATGTATAAAACTAGCCAGTCTGCTAGTTTTTTATCAACTTTAGCGCATGAAACAATTACGCCCCACTGCGTTCCTATTATCTATTTGCCTAATGGCTGCCTGCTCCAACAAGTTAGCAAAAATTGCGCAGTCACCCGCTTATCAATTCAACAGCAATGCTGGTGTTCCTGATTATAGCCAGCTTCAGTATTGGGCGGCGCATCCACAAAAACATGACCCATCCGATTCTGTACCCGCTTCACTATTGGCTGATTACAGACACGATAGTACGGTAGATATTTTCTTTGTGCATCCAACCAGTTATACCAAGGAAGGCCGTGAACTAGGATGGAACGCAACCATTGATAATGCAGAACTGAATGCCAAAACGGACTATGGTTCTATCCTGTTTCAGGCATCTGTTTTTAATGCCGCGGGTAGGGTCTTTGCACCAAGATACAGACAAGCGCATTTGTCTGCCTATTACCCCAAAGACGCCGCAGATAGTGCTAGCGCGATGGCTGCTTTTGAACTAGCATACAAAGACGTAAAAACCGCTTTTGACTATTATTTGGCGCATGAAAACAAGGGCCGCCCCATGATCATTGCCTCTCATAGTCAGGGAAGCACCCATGCCAAAAGATTATTGAAAGAATATTTTGACAACCAAACATTAAAGAACCGATTGGTGGTGGCTTATGTGGTGGGCATGGCCCTTGACCCCGCCATGTATAGCAGTATTCCAGTTTGTAGCAACCCCAATCAAACAGGTTGTATTGCTGCATGGAGAACTTATCAAACAGATTACAAACCGGAGTTTGTACTGAAGGAAAATTTTGTTTCAGCTGTGACCAATCCCTTAACCTGGGATGCGAATGCTTCAATAGCTAGCCGAGATTTAAACAAGGGTGGTATTCTACTCAAATTTAATAAAGCGGTTCCAAGGGTAGCCAGTGCCCAAGTGGCGGGTGGTGTGCTTTGGACAGAGAAACCACATTTCTTTGGAAGAATGTTTTATACAACCAAGAACTACCATATTGCCGACTACAATTTATACTACCAAAATATTCGGGAGAATGCGGCACAGCGGATAAGCACTTTCTGGAAACGATAGGCAAAAAAAAGACCCCGCTCTTTCAAGCGAGGTCAGCCGGTTTACCCTAGGAAATTGGATTTTACTGTTTGGTAAAACGGAAAGACTTTATAAAAGAATCCCTGAAAAAAGCATTTAATACATAGACCCCACTGCGCAAATCGCTCATATTCAAAGCTATTCGCTGATTGCCCTCCTCCATGGAAGTGACTACTGTTTTGGCCACCCTGCCCTGGATATCCAGAACTTTGAGTACCAACCTACCGGTTGTGCAGTCTAGCACAGTTAGGTGGCTGCTGTCTTCCACCAGCATGGGTTGTAAACTTTCAATGTGCATCTGGATGCATTTTACAGTGAACGGTTTAGGGGCGGGGGGACAATCCAATGACACCGCGGCAGCAAAATCTGCTGCTTGATTTTTTAAAAAGCGGAAAAATGGGGGTTTTATTGTGTTG
>CAIZMD010000272.1 GCA_903933995.1 uncultured Bacteroidota bacterium | reverse complement strand
TGTGATTTTTTATCAAGGATCATATTGGATGTATTATTCTGTGCCTGATGCCAATAGAAAGACTTGGTATATAGGTATTGCTACTAGTAATGACTTAGTGAATTGGCAAAAAAAGGGGAATCTAAAACCTAGTTTAGATAGTATTGAAACAAAGGGTATCTGTGCCCCATCTGCACTCATCAAAGACGGTCAACTGCATTTGTTTTATCAGTCTTATGGTAATGGCAAGGCCGATGCTATCTGTCATGCAGTGTCTAACAATGGAATAGATTTTACAAAAGATGCAAGCAATCCCATCTTCCGACCAACCATATCTGACTGGACTTGTGGCAGGGCCATTGATGCAGAAGTGGTAGCATTTAACGGAAAATATTTTTTATACTACGCTACTAGAGATACAGCCTATAAGATACAACAGCAAGGTGTTGCAACAACTTCCTTGAATTCCAATTTTGCTAGAGAAACTTGGAAAGAAATTTCAGGCATGCCCATGTTAAAACCAGAACTATCTTGGGAAAAGAATTGCATAGAAGCGGCATCTTGTATACAAGTGGGCAAGCAATTGTATATGTTTTATGCAGGTTCTTATAATAATGAGCCACAACAAATTGGTGTAGCAGTAAGTAAAGATGGCATTCATTGGAAGCGCTTATCTGATCAACCTTTTTTAACCAATGGTGCAGTTGGTTCTTGGAATGAAAGTGAAAGCGGACACCCCAATATCTTCAAAGCCCAGGACGGTAAATACCATTTGTTTTTTCAAGGAAATAAAGACAAGGGTAAAACCTGGTTTTTGTCTAGTGTGCCAGTTGGATGGAACAAACAGGGGCCATATTTAATCAAATAAGTCTCTAATAATCACTTCCTAGCTGCAAAATAGCCATTCAAAAAAATATTTATCGTATTTGTACGATGAATGATATTTTCTCCCTAGATTTGCTTATCGTATAAAAACGATAAAGTAATGGCAATAGCAAAAACAAACGAATTTACCCAGCAAGAACAGGACTTAGCAGCATTTGCAAAAGTATTATCGCACCCAGCTAGAATAGCCATTATGAAGGTATTGGCCAATGAGAATGCCTGTATCTGTGGTAAAATAGTAGAAATACTTCCATTAGCTCAATCTACCGTTTCACAACACTTAAAAGAATTAAAGAATGCGGGATTAATCAAGGGTACCGTAGAAGGGCCTAAGAGCTGTTATTGTATTAACTGGGATGCCATGGAGAAATTTATGCAAGACTTTAATGGCATGTTTTCAGCATTGCAATTACAGAAAGGGAAATCTTGTTGCTAACGGAAATTGTAAATGGAATTAATAAACTAAAAATACAAACATGAAAAACGAAAACGAACTCAAAGCACTGGTAAAAGAAAAATATGCCGCCATTGCGCAGCAGTCTAAAGAAGAGAATGCTTCATCCTGCTGTGGTGCGGGTGGTTGCAGTACAGAAGTGTACAATATTATGACCGATGACTATACCAATTTGAAAGGCTATAATGCAGATGCAGATCTTGGTCTGGGATGTGGTTTGCCAACCGCTTTTGCTAAAATTAAAGAAGGTGATGTGGTGATTGATTTGGGTAGTGGAGCAGGTAATGATTGCTTTGTTGCACGCGCGGCTACAGGTCCATTGGGAAAAGTAATTGGGATTGATTTTACGGAGCAAATGATTGCCAAAGCCAGACTCAATGCTGAAAAATTAAACTTTCAAAATGTAGAGTTTCGCTTGGGCGATATTGAACAAATGCCTGTATCTGCAAATATGGCTGATGTAGTGGTGAGCAATTGTGTGTTGAATTTGGTGCCCAATAAATTCAATGTATTATCTGAAGTATATCGCGTATTAAAACCAGGCGGACATTTTAGTATTTCTGATATTGTATTAGAAGGACAATTGCCAGCTCAACTAAAAGAAGCTGCTGAAATGTATGCAGGTTGTGTATCTGGAGCCATTCAAAAAGCCGTATACATGGAATTGATTGAAACAACTGGGTTCAAGAATATCACCATCCAAAAAAGCAAAGAGATTATTATACCGGATGATATTTTAATCAACTATTTATCAAAAGCTGAGATAGAACAATTCCGTAACAGTGGAATGGGCATTTACAGTATTACTGTTTATGCAGACAAGCCAGCAGAAGAAAAAGCTTGTTGCGCTCCAGGGTCAGGATGCTGCTAAACAAATCAAAAATGTAACAGTGAATTTTTAAAGCAAATTAAAAGACAAAATAAAACAGTGTTTCATGGCAAAGAAAAAGCTCTTATTTGTTTGTGTTGAAAATAGTAATAGAAGCCAGATGAGTCAGGCATTTGCACTGATTCATGGAGCGGGTAATATAGAAGCCTATAGTGCTGGTAGTAAGCCTAGCGGTATTGTAAATCCCAAAGCCATTGCCGCTATGAAAGAATTGGGTTATGATTTATCTACGCATGACAGCAAGTCTTTGCAAGAAGTAGAACAGTATGCACCTTTTGACGCAGTGGTAACCATGGGCTGTGGCGATGCTTGTCCTTGGATGCCAGCCAAACGTTTTGTGGATTGGCAAATTCCTGACCCCAAGTATATGGAGCCAGAGCAGTTTAATGAAGTCCGTGACTATATCAGTGGAAAAGTAAGAGAGCTGATTTTGGAATTATAATAGCTGATTTATTTTCTTGACATTATACATTGTTTGGTGGGGGCTGATTGGTCCCCACTAAACTTTCCATGAGTGAAGTAGCAATAGAGACTACCAAACTAAACAAGAGGGCATAGACCCATCCATCTACGCTAAATCCGGGTACTATATCAGACACCCATTTAATGATCAGTACATTGATCACCAGTAAGAATAATCCTAATGTAAATACGGTGATGGGAATGGTGATGATAATCAAAATAGGTTTTACAAAACTGTTCAACAATCCCAATACGGCAGCCACCAATACAGCTGTCATGCTGTCTTTCACGTGCACCCCATCTAAAATATAAGCCGCTACTAAAACGGCAATAGCTGTGATTAAAGTTTTTAATATAAATCGCATATTGGGTATTTGCAACTAAGGTAGTTATTTCTGGGACTTTAGTTTGTTAATGCCAGACAGGATGCTTCAGGACGCGAAGGCATCTTTTTACCTGTAGTTTTAAAAACCGGGTTCCGGGCCAACTTCAAATTGCTATATGAAACGATTGTTCTTACTGCCATTATTTTGCTTAATACTCAGTAGTTCTACTGCACAGATTGGCAAAAGATTCCCTTCAGAAAGAAAGATTGTCAAAGACCCTGTAACAGGAACCGAATTGGTATTCTTGACCAGTCAACCACATGGCGATAGAAAAATATATCAAACCCATAATCAATGGACCTCAGAGGGTAAATGGTTGATCTTTAGTTCAGGTATGGTAAAAGGAGAAGCCATGGCCGTGAATGAAGCTACAGGAGACTTGGTGCAAGTAACAGAAGGTGGATACAATGGCATGCTCAATATAGCTAGAAGATCAATGAAACTCTATTTCTTGCGCAACCCATTGATACCTGGAACCAAGATCAGAGATACCACAAGAAATGTAGCTGTGCAAGTAATAGAAGTGGATTTGAAAAAATTATTTGAAGACAGTGAAGCTGGAAAATTAAAAGAAGCATCATCATATCAACGCGTTTGTGGTACCACACCGCCTGAATGGGGAGCCGGTGGCGATATGGCTTTGGATGGAATGGAAGAATGGGTTTATTTCCGCGTTAGTAGAGAAGCAGCAGCCAAATATTTAAAACCCGGTACCAAATTAGAAGCCAATTATGGTCCTCGTAATATGGGGGCTGGTCCATCTGGGATTGGAGCTTTGAATGTTATCACTGGGGCAACCAAATACGTGGTTTCCGTGCCCTTTCAAGTTGGTCATATTCAAACCAATCCTTGGGTAGAAGGCGAGATAGTTTTTTGTTGGGAAACAGGAGGAAAATCGCCACAGCGTACCTGGACGGTGATGTCTGATGGTACAGGTTTGAGACCCCTATATCCTGAAGCGGATCATGAATGGGTAACACATGAAGCGGTGATTTCAAAAGACGAAGTTGCTATTGCTATTATGGGGCATAGACCCATTCCAAATACACAAAATAATATTGCTGCTGGCACAGCTGTTGGTGGTGCCAATCCTGGTCAGGAAGCTGCCTGGGGTATTTCTGGAACCAGGGAAAAACCAACTGGTTTGGGCATAGTCAATTTAAGAACCAGAGAAATGACCATTGTGGGTCAAACACCAAGTGGTAGCGGACTCTGGCATGTAAGTGGTTCTCCTGATGGCAGATGGGCTGTGGGCGATGACTTTAGTAGGAGCATTTATTTGATTGATAGAAAAACCCATGAAATGAAAATGCTGAGCACTGGTCATAAAACAACTGCTGGTGATCATCCACATCCTACTATGAGTCCTGATGGTACCAAGATTCAAATTGAATCTGCTATGTTGTCTGCCGATAATAGAACCATGAATATTTGTATTATTCCAGTTCCTGTTGATTGGTTAAATAGAAAATAAAAAATCCCCGGGGTTGAAGCCGGGGATCAAACTAAACTGTTTTTTCAAACAGTACCCTGTCTATTTTTTCCTAGGAAATAATAGCGCAGCCTGTGCCGCAGCCAGACGGGCAATGGGCACACGGAACGGAGAACAACTAACATAGTTCAAACCAATTCTGTGACAGAACATCACACTCTCGGCATCACCACCGTGCTCACCACAGATACCCACTTTTAAATTGGGCTTGGTAGACCTGCCTCGTTCTGTACCAAATTTGATTAATTCACCTACACCTTCTTGGTCAATGGTTTGGAATGGATCGTCTTCCAAGATCTTTTGATCTAGATAGTTGGGTAAGAATCCGCCAATATCGTCACGGCTAAAACCGAAACTCATTTGTGTAAGGTCATTGGTACCAAAGCTGAAGAAATCAGCTACAGTAGCCATTTTTTCTGCTTTCAAAGCCGCCCTTGGAATTTCAATCATAGTACCATAGAGATAAGGGATTTTTTTCAGCTTGGTTTTTTCACAAACTTCTTTGTACACCCTGTCTACAATGGCTTTCTGATGCACCAATTCATTCACGGTACAAGTAACTGGTACCATGATTTCTGGGAGTGCTTTTTTGCCTGAAATGATTAATTCAGCAGTAGCTTCTAAGATGGCCCTGATCTGCATTTCAGTAATCTCAGGATAGCTAATGCCCAAACGCACACCACGGTGACCTAACATGGGGTTGTTTTCATGCAATGCCAATACCCTTCTTTTTAACAAGCTCATACTAATGCCCAGCTCTTTACTCAGTTGGTTTAGTTTGGCTGCATCATGTGGTACAAACTCGTGCAATGGTGGATCCAATAAGCGGAAAGTAACAGGCAAACCATGCATGGTAAGTAAAGTGGCTTTCACGTCTTTTTTCACAAATTTGGAAAGGTCATTCAAAGCCACCCTTCTTTCTTTTTCTGTTTTGCTCACAATCATTTTGCGCAACAAGAATAGTGGTTCATCGCTGCCTTCTCCATAGAACATATGTTCTGTGCGGAATAGACCAATACCTTCTGCACCAAATTTCAATCCTTGTGCAGCATCATTAGGTGTTTCTGCATTGGTTCTTACACCCAAGACTTTTACCTTGTCTACCAGCTTCATCAAATTCTTATAAGCCTGGTTTTTATCAATGTCAATATCAACCAATGGCATACTGCCAAGATATACTAGACCCTTTGTTCCATCCAAGCTAATCCAATCACCTTCTTTAATATAAGTACCATCGTTGGCTTTAAATGATTTGGTCTCGCTATGAATTTCAATATCGGCGCAGCCTACAATACAGCATTTACCCCAACCACGTGCAACCAATGCAGCGTGTGAAGTCATTCCACCCTTGGTGGTCAAAATGGCCTGAGATTTGTGCATACCGTCTACGTCTTC
>CAIZMD010000271.1 GCA_903933995.1 uncultured Bacteroidota bacterium | reverse complement strand
TAGCAAAGGCAATTCGGTTGCTGCCAAAGGATAGGCTGTACCATCTTTCCATTGAATGGGAAAGGGTTCACCCCAATAACGCTGACGGCTAAACGCCGCATCGCGCATGCGAAAATTCACTTTGGATTTGCCAATACCCATATGTTCCAAACGCTGATTCACAATGGCAATTGCATCACGCATCACTACCCCATTTAAGAAATCACTGTTTTCTAATTTGGCATCCTTGGTTGGATTGGCTTCCGAACCATTAAAGGCATCACCTAAGATATTGGTAATGGGAATATTAAAATGTTGGGCAAACTTAAAGTCCCGATCATCGCCGCAAGGCACAGCCATAATGGCTCCTGTGCCATAACCCGCCAACACGTATTCAGAAATCCAAATAGGAATATTTACGCCGTTAAAAGGATTAATGGCATAAGCACCAGTAAAGCATCCGCTAATTTTTTTCTCTGCCTGACGTTCTCTTTCGCTTCGGCTTTTTACATAGGTACAATATTCATCTACTGCTGCTTGTTGTTCTACAGTAGTAATGGTATTGATTAATTCATGTTCTGGTGCAATCACCATAAAGTCTACCCCAAAAATGGTATCGGGTCTGGTGGTATAGACTTTTAATTGTTGACCAGTGATGGGCACTCCCGTAATTTCAAAATCAATTTCAGCACCATAACTTTTCCCAATCCAGTTGGTTTGCATTTCTTTCATTGAATCGCTGAACTCCACGCGCTCCAAGCCTTCTAGCAAACGGTCTGCATATTCGGTAATGCGTAAATACCATTGACGCAATTTCTTTTTCACTACTGGATGACCACCTCTTTCACTCACCCCATTCACTACTTCATCATTGGCCAATACCGTACCCAATGCTTCGCACCAATTCACTTCTCCATATCCACAGAAAGCCAGTCTATAATGCATCAGAATTTCCTGCTGTTGTTTTTCAGAAAATCCTTTCCATTCCTCTGCACCAAACTGTGCTGGTTGATAATTTACTGCTGCAGGAAAAGCATGAAGGGCATTCCCCTCTTTTGAAAAGCTGGCAATCAAATCAGCTATCGGCGTAGCCTTCTGCGTTTGCTTATTAAAGAAGCTATTGAATAATTGCAGAAAAATCCACTGGGTCCATTTGTAATAATTGGGCTGACAGGTTCTGATTTCACGCTCCCAGTCAAAACAAAATCCAATATTGTCTAATTGCTTTCTAAACGTATCAATATTCTTATCTGTGCTAATGGCTGGGTGCACACCGTGCTCAATGGCATACTGTTCCGCAGGCAAACCAAAAGCATCATATCCCATGGGATGCAAAACATTAAATCCTTGCAAACGCTTGAATCGGCTAAAAATATCCGAAGCAATATAGCCCAGTGGATGCCCCACGTGCAAACCTGCTCCACTTGGGTAAGGGAACATGTCTAACACATAATATTTTGGCTTATCGCTGGTATTGCTAACGCGATAGGCATGTTGTTCGCGCCACTGTCTTTGACGTTCCTTTTCAATTTTTCTGAAATCGTATTCCATTGTTCTAACAAATCTTTAACCCTATTAAGACCCGAAAGCGGTAATTTGGGCTGTAAAAAACCATTTTGAATGGCTGCAAATGTAAGTGTTTAACGCTCAAAAGCCTACATTTGCCCAACGGGAACCGATTTCTGAAATCCGATTTCCCTGACAAAAAACTGAACTATGGCCGCTGTTGGTAAATCATCTATGAAGCGCAGTAAACCCAATTATATCTACAGTATAGTAGGGGTAGCACTGGTATTATTGATTTTGGGGATCATGGGCTGGTTCTTTCTGAACATTAGTTCGGTAGGCAATGCCTTTAAGGAAGACATTAGATTGAGCGCCTATTTGCGTACCATGAACAAGGATACCATTGGCCAAATTCAACAATTTATTGCTTCTAAGCCTTATGCCAAAAATGTGGTGTATGTAGACAAAACCAGCGCCAAACAAATCTGGAACAAGGAGAATAATGAAGACTGGGCAAAGATCTTAGAAGTAAATCCATTACCAGAAAGTATTGACTTTTATGCCAAGGCCAATTATGTAAACAAAGACAGTCTAGCCAAAATCTCTACTGAATTAATGGCGGCTTATGGCAATCAAATTACGGAATTACAATACCCTCAAAGCTTGGTAACCAACCTTAATGAACGCGCTTCAAAAATTGGGTTGATCTTTTTGGTGGTAGCCATTATACTTTGTGTGATAGTCATTTTTAGCATTGACAATACCATTCGTTTGGCCATGTTTAGCAATCGCTTTCTGATTAAAACCATGCAAATGGTGGGAGCAACAAGGGGCTTTATTGCCAAACCCATGAATATCAAAGCTGTGGTGAACGGGCTTATCAGTTCACTAATTGCCATCGCCCTCCTCTTTACCCTAATTGGTTGGGCGGAAAGCCAGTTTCCTCAGTTAAAGGCCATTCGCGATGTTCAACTGACCCTGATTTTATTTGGGGGTATGATTGTTTTGGGTGTTGGCATTTCTGTATTTAGCACACACCGCTCCGTGTTAAAATACCTGAAAATGAAACTGGACGATTTGTATTGATACCAACCATTGAAACCTTAACTTAGAAACCTAATAATAACTTGAGTGATGAGTGAACAAAAGAAAATGGCAGCATTGTTTGCCAAAGAAAACCTGACTTGGATGCTAATTGGCGGTGTGATTATTGCCTTAGGATTTTTCTTAATGAGTGGTGGCAAATCTGCTGACCCCAATGTATTTGAAACCAAGGAAGTCTATGGTACCATTAGAATTACAGTGGCTCCGTTATTGATTGTACTGGGTTTGTTGGTAGAAATTTATGCGATCTTTAAAAAATCCAAATGACACCGGTAGAAACCATCATTATTGCTATTGTAGAAGGTTTAACTGAGTTCCTTCCTGTTTCATCTACTGGTCATATGATTATCACTAGTAGGATCTTGGGCATTGAAAAAGACGAGTTTACCAAATTATTTGAAGTTGCCATACAGCTTGGTGCCATCCTATCTGTTGTGGTACTCTATTGGAATAAATTCTTCCCTTTGAACCGAAAGGGATTTTATTTAAAATTAATAGTGGCGGTTCTTCCGGCCCTCTTACTTGGCTTTATCTTTTCTAAAAAAATTGACGAACTTTTAGAAAGCCCGCTTACAGTGGCCATTACCCTTCTTGTAGGTGGTATTATCCTTTTGTTTATTGACAACCTGTTCCAAACTCCAACAGTAGAGGAAGACGAGCAAATTACCCTGAAACAAGCCCTCATTATTGGGTTCTGGCAGTGTTTGGCTATGATTCCTGGAACTAGCCGTAGTGCAGCCAGTATCATTGGTGGTATGCAACAAAAATTGACAAGAAACCTTTCTGCAGAATTTTCATTTTACTTAGCTGTTCCTACCATGGCCGCGGCCACTGGGTATAAACTTTTAAAAGCTTGGAAAGAATCTCCAGAATTATTAACCAATACGGACAACCTATTTTCTTTGTTTGTAGGAAGCATGGTAGCTTTTGTTGTAGCCATGTTAGCCATTAAGTTTTTTATTGGCTTTTTGCAAAGAAATGGATTCAAATTGTTTGGATGGTACCGCATTGTTGTAGGTCTGGCTTTATTGGCCCTGATTTATACTGGTAAATTGTAAGCCAAGCCAATCCCGCTTTCCCTATCTTTAAGCACCAAAACGTATTGCATGCAAACTGCACCGAAGAAAGTGATTAATGGATGGGCCATGTATGACTGGGCCAATAGTGTTTACAACCTAGTCATCACTTCTACCATTTTTCCAGCTTATTATGAGGCCGTTACCGGCGATGGTAATGAGGCAACAGCCAATGATACAGTACATCTATTTGGAAGAGAATATGTGAATACTTCTCTCTACAATTATGCATTAGCTGTGGCATTTATGATTGTGGCTATGATGTCTCCCCTATTGTCTTCTATTGCAGATTACAAGGGCAATAAAAAACAGTTCCTTTTCTTCTTCTGTACCATGGGAAGCCTGGCTTGTTCAGCCATGTATTTTTATGATAAGGATAATTTGGCTTATGGATTGGGCTGTTTAATCATTGCCTGTATTGGATTTTGGAGTAGCCTGGTTTTTTATAATTCTTATTTGCCAGAAATTGCCGCACCAGAAGATCAGGATCGAATTTCTGCCAAAGGATTCTCCATGGGTTATATAGGAAGTGTGATTTTACAGATCATCTGTTTTGTATTTGTATTAATGCCTGAAAAATTTGGCATCAATACAGGTAAAGCTTCACAGATTTCCTTTTTGTTAGTAGGTATTTGGTGGTGGGGTTTTGGACAGTTTGCCCTGAGCCGATTACCCAAAGGTACTCCTGCTGTAGACAAGCCAGAAAAGGGCCATCTTTTTACACATGGTTACAAAGAGCTGAACAAAGTATGGAAACAACTTAGCCATACTCCAATTTTAAAACGTTTTTTAGCAGCTTTCTTTTTCTATAATATGGGTGTTCAAACGGTGATGTTAGCGGCTACGCTTTATGGCAAAAGCGAATTAAATATCCCAACCACCAATCTAATTATTGCCATTTTGATTATTCAATTAGTGGCTGTTCCTGGCGCATTTTTAATTGCCAGATTATCAAACAAGATTGGCAATTTTAAAGCTTTGATGTTTTGTGTGGTATTTTGGATCCTACTTTGTTTTATTGGATACAAGCTTCCTAGAAATGGGATCAACGAATTCTATTTATTAGCCGTTCTAGTTGGATTTGTCATGGGAGGAATTCAGTCATTGAGTAGGAGTACCTATGCCAAATTAATGCCTGAAACAAAGGATACTACTTCTTATTTTAGTTTTTATGATGTAACAGAAAAAATTGCTATTGTGATTGGCATGTTTAGTTTTGGATACATCAATGAATTGAGTGGATCTCAACGCAATTCTGTACTGGCTTTGATTATCTTCTTTGTGATTGGCTTGATCTTGTTGATCATGGCTGCATCAAAACAAAAAAAATCATTCGCATCATATGAAACTCCATAGTATTTCTGCAGGCTATTTTAAACTAGATGGTGGCGCCATGTATGGTGTAGTTCCCAAAAGCATGTGGAACAAACTCAATCCAGCAGACGAGAACAATCTTTGTAATTGGGCATTAAGGTGTCTCTTGATTGAAGACGGTAATCGTTTGATCTTGGTAGATAATGGCGTAGGAGATAAACAAGATCAAAAATTCTTTGGCCATTATCATTTAAGTGGAGAAACAGATATTAACAAGGCCCTTGCTGCCAAAGGATTTCACAGTAGTGATATTACCGATGTATTGTTAACACATTTGCATTTTGACCACTGTGGTGGAAGCATTAAAAGAGCAGGAGAAAAACTAGTTCCTGCATTTGAAAATGCCATTTATTGGAGTAATCAAGACCATTGGAAATGGGCTACTGTTCCCAATGACAGGGAAAAAGCCAGTTTTCTAAAAGAGAATATACTACCCATTCAGGAGTCAGGTCAATTGCAATTTATAGCCACCCCAGAACAAGGTTTAAAAGAAACTAGGAAACTAGGAATCACTGCTTTTAGTGACAATATCAGTATTCGTTTTGTTTCTGGTCATACCAACCAAATGATGCTTCCTCAAATCAATTACAAGGGGAATACCTTGGTTTATATGGCAGACCTATTGCCTTCTACCGGACATATTCCATTGCCCTATGTGATGGCTTATGATATGTTTCCTTTGACCACTTTAGAAGAGAAAAAATCATTTTTACAAGAAGCCTTGGATGAAAACTATACTTTGTTTTTTGAACACGATGCATTCAATGAGTGCTGCAAATTGCAGCAAACAGAAAAGGGTATCCGGGCAACGGAATCATTTACCCTTGATTAACAAAGAGGCTAGTTATAATTTAAGTTGGAAGTAAGGGGGTAACGCAGGTTGCGGTATTGCATCATGTCTACTTTAACACTACCCACCACAATGGGGCTTTCAATCCTAAGCGGAATATGATTGGGGTCATCGCTAACCCAAACAGTCATTTTTTCTCCACCAGCAAACATGGTACCTTTTACCAGTAAGGGTTTGAACTTGATAGCCCTGAATTTACCGTACTTGGTTTTTATGGTTTCTTTGCCTTCATACTTGATGTACAAATTATGCACTTCATTGTCCAAAAACATATTAAATGGAATCTTGTCTTCTGGCTTGTATTTATTAAAATCAATATTGCGTGCGTAATAGATTGCACTTAATACGTCTTGAATACATCCGGGCACTTTAAAGGAACCAGTGGTAGTAACCGCTGTGTTGGTTTGAAGATTAAACGTAACGTTCTCATTGTGTTTGAACCCACCCTCATTCACGCTTCTGATAAATTTCATGGGCTGTAAATTGGCCGTGTCAAAATAGGTTTCATATCTGTCCCTTACTTTGAAAATCCAGTCATAACTAGGATTGGAATTACCCACGCCTACCACATGATAAACGGGTTTGTTATTCAGGTATTCTAGTTTGGTGGTAAAGTTGGCGTCGCCAGCATTTACATAGAGGCCAATCACATTATAAAACACTACAAAAGAAATGCTTTCACCATCCTGAAAAGAGGTATTTCGGATTCCACAGAAGTCGTCACCCGCAGTCAGGGGTCTATAAATAGACAATAAAAGGAAAACCAGTATTATTTTTTTCACAGTAACTATTGAATAATCTTTATAAAGCTAGCAAAAAGGATTGTCATGATTTATGACTTTTGTTCTTTTTGCTTGAACAACCTCAAACCCAGTAAAAACACCGTTCCAAGAACGGCAGGTATAATCAAATTGATGACCCAAATTCCTGCAGAAACAGCCAAAATGGGCAGTTGTTGGGTAGTTACCAATCCAAATAATTCCAAACTCAGTTTTCCCCTAATCCCTAATTCAGCTAGGGCAATGGTTGGAATCATGGCCATTAGCATGAACAAAACTGAAACCAAGCACAACAATACTTGCCAACTGGCTTCTACCCCAAATATTTTCATCAACAACAGATATTGGACAAGAAATACAACGTACCTAAGCACAGAAAGTAACAAAATTCTTGTTAATTCTTTGTTGTGCAAGTTTTCCATTTTCTCCAAAAAGAATTTGTACTTGCTCACAAAAGGTATCCGTTCCATCCACTTGATCACCAATGCCACATTAAAATAAAACACAGCAAACAAGAAGATACCAGGTGTTAAGCCAATTAAAAGGGCGTCTAACCAAAATGCAGAGAGACCTGGCAAAATGGTCTGGTTATCCAATATAGTGAACCTGAGTATGGTTAAAGAAATAAAACCAAGACAAAAGGTGACTAAGATCTGACTCATAGAACCAATTAAGGATAAGCCAACAGCCCTTAATCTATTGCCCTCTTCTAAATACAAAACTCTCCCTACAAAATCTCCAGAACGGTTGATGGTATTGAGTGCAAATGCCTGCCCCGTTAAAATGGCTTTATAGGCGCTCCAATAAGAAATGGGCTGTACATTACTAGCCAATAATTGCCATTTTCTAGCTTCCAAGCCCCAATTCAAGATCATTAATAAAAAAACAAGTGCAAAAATCTCCCATCCTTTTTCTGCAAACGTATTTTTAATCAAATCCCAGGACTGATCCAAGTCTTTGTGGTGTTGCACTTGCTGATAAATAGAATAAGCCAGCCATAAGAAAAGGACTGGTCCCAAAACATAGTTCAGAAATATTTTATAGTTTCTTTTCAGCTGTAGATTTTAATGTACAAAGAACGGCTTTCGGAAGCAGAATGAAAAATGCTCACTGCTTTGGTTTATTTTTACCAAGATGAGTAAAAAACCTGAGATCATACTAGGGATTGACCCCGGCACAACTGTAATGGGATATGCCTTAATAAGGGTAGAAAATAACCAACCCAGGGTTTTATTGATGGATGTATTAAAACTGGCCCATGAAAAAGACATTTATGCCAGACTAGAAATGATTCATACCAAGGTGATGGAATTGATTGCCCTTTATCATCCCTCTACATTTGCCATTGAAGCCCCATTCTTTGGCAAGAACGTACAGAGTATGCTCAAACTAGGAAGGGCTCAGGGAGTAGCCATCGCGGCAGCTATGCAGGCCAAATTGGGTGTAACCGAATACTCCCCTAAAAAAGTGAAACAGTCTATTACGGGAAATGGCAATGCCGATAAAGATCAGGTTTGGAAAATGTTGCAGCGGATTCTTTCCATTGATGAACAACCCCAATATTTTGATGCTACCGATGCTCTAGCCGTGGCGCTTTGCCATCATTATCAAACTTCTTCTGTATTGGGTACGGCTGTAAAAGGCTTAAAGGGCTGGGACGATTTTATTGCCAAGAATCCAGAAAGGGTAAAAACTAAATAGCCACTAGGTTTTCTAGAATGGCGCTTTGAACCGCTTTGAGTTCTTCAGGAGATAATTTCAATTTGCCCCTAGTAAAGTTTAAATCATCCGCTTCATTAATGGGTACCAAATGTAAGTGGGCGTGTGGCACTTCTAAGCCTACAACACTGATCCCACAACGGTTACAGGGGAATGCCTGCTCAATGGCTTTGGCAATGGGTTTGGAAAACAAGAGAATCTTAGAAAGATAATCATTGTCCAAATCAAAGAATTGATCTGTCTCAATTTTAGGCACCACCAATACATGACCTTTCACTAATGGAAAAATGTCTAGAAAGGCAAAAAAATGGTCGTTCTCTGCAATCTTATAAGACGGAATTTCTCCAGCAATGATTTTTGAAAAAATGGTCATGCTAGTTAGATGCTGATATTTTCAACTTTGAATTTAATAATGCCATTAGGTGCTTGCACTTCAGCAACCTCACCCACAACCTTACCCAATAAGCCACTTCCAATAGGAGAGCTAGCAGAAATTTTACCCAATTTCAAATCGGCTTCTTTTTCGCCCACAATTTGATAGGTTACCGTTTTCTTAGTGGCCAAATTGGTAATGGTCACTTTGGTCAGAATGGTTACTTTACTAATATCAATAGTGCCGGGATCCACAATTTTTGCATTGCTGATCACGCCTTCCAATTGTTTGATTTTTGCTTCTAGCATGCCTTGGGCTTCTTTGGCAGCGTCATATTCTGCATTTTCCTTCAAGTCACCCTTTTCCCTTGCCTCTGCAATGGCTTTGGATGCTGCAGGACGTTCAATAGACTTCATACGCTGCAATTCCTCACGCATCTTGTCAAAGGTCTCCTGTGTTACATAATCACTCATACTCTTGCTGTTTAGAAGCTGTAAAAAAAATACAACGCCACGTTTGACTGTAGCGTTGTAGGTCTGCAAAAATAGGAAATATTTGCAAAATCAAATAAATGTAATTTCTCTAAGCCAAGCCCAGTTTGTCCAAAACCACTTTGGCCATTTTAAAATAGGCTTCATGACTATAACCAGCAATATGGGGTGTAATGAGCACATTGGTTTGAGACAATAACCATTGAAGGGTCTCTTTTTCTGCTTGGCTATAGCTCTCTAATTTTTCATTTTCCAATACATCCAAACCCGCAGCCCTTATTTTCCCAGTTTTCAGAGCCCTTTTTAAAGCAATGGTATCAGTCACTTTTCCGCGGCAGGTGGTTAGGAAATAAGGTTTTCGCTGAAGCGATTCAAAAAAAACATCATTGGCCAAATGAAAAGTTTCCTCGGTTAGGGGTACGTGCAAACTAATCACATCGGCTTCTTGCTGAATCTCATGCAAACTTGCTTCTTGAACATAGCCAGTAGAAAATCCCTGCTTGTATTTATCATAGGCCAACACTTTCAAACCAAAGCCAGCAAGGATTTTGGCGAAGGCCTGACCAGTATGACCAAAGCCAATGATACCAACGGTTTTACCGGTTAACTCCTCGCCCCTATTCTCGGTTCTGATCCATTTGCCATCTTTAATTTCAAGTGCACTGCTGGGTATTTTATTCATTAAACCCAATAACAAACCCAGCTCATGTTCGGCAACGGCATTGCAATTACCCTCTGGGCTACTCACGCAAAGAATGCCCCTGCTTTGAGCATAATCCGTGTCTATGAGTTCCATACCACTACCCAATCTTCCAATCCATTTGAGTTTGGTGGCTTTTTCCAACAATTCCTTTTTAACTGGTCTAGTTGTTACAATTAGACCTTCTAAATCCACAATGGCTTGTTCCAAAGCAAGGTCTCCAATGCCTGGAATAAATACCACTTTAAATCCCAATTGCTCCAATCGCTCCGTGAGATAGGGATGGGCATTGGCGGTGATCAATACTTTTCTTTCCAATGGGTTCTTATTAGCGCATATGAAAACTAAGCTCTGCAAAATCCGCAATGCTCAGTTGTTCTGCACGTTTATTGAATATGGGATTCTCTAAAAATTCGGGTTCAAACAAACCCCTTACTGCGTTTCTCAGCATTTTTCTTCGCTGGTTAAAAGCCGCTTTGACAAGTGCAAACAGGGCTTTTTCCGATTTCATGGGAACCACCGTTTCATTTCTTCTTAACCTGATTACGCCACTCATGACCTTGGGTGGAGGATTAAAACTTTCTGGAGGAACGTCAAACAAATATTCTACTTCATAAAATGCTTGCACCAATACACTCATAATACCATATACCTTGGTATTGGGTTTAGAAGCAATTCTTTGCGCCACTTCTTTTTGAAACATCCCAATCATCACGGGCACTTGGTCTTTCCATTCCAAGACTTTGAAAACAATCTGGGTAGAGATATTGTAAGGAAAATTGCCTACAACGGTAAATGCACCTTCAAATGGAGCATCAATTTGTAAAAAATCCTGATGAATAATTTTTCCCTGAATAGCAGGGTAATTAAGATTGAGATAGACCACTTTCTCATCATCCAGTTCTACGGCTTTAAAATCTATTCCTTTGAGAGGAAGCAGGTACTTGGTTAGTGCTCCTGCGCCAGGCCCCACTTCTACCAACTGCGTAAATGAATCAGATTCCAAAGCTGCTACAATCTGTTTGCAGATAGATTCATCTTTGAGAAAATGCTGACCCAGTGATTTTTTCAGGCGATAGTCCATTGGCACGAAATTAGGTTTTTTAAGGTTCCCGCAGTTGCGGCTAATAATCCTTATTTTTACCCATAATTTACATCAATGAGCTATGAATTACAAAAGCCGGTAATAGGATTCACTTGTGGAGACCTAAACGGCATTGGAATAGAACTAATTATCAAAACACTGTCAGATCACCGCATTTTAGAAATCTGCACACCGGTGGTTTTTGCCAATAACAAATGCATCAATTTCTACAAAAAGACCATGCCTGAAGTCAATTTCAGTTATTCTAGTGTAAAGGAATTGAACAGGCTGAATCCCAAACAGGTGAATATTTTTAACTGTTGGGAAGAAGAAGTGGTGATCAATCCAGGCCAATTAAATGAAATTGGTGGCAAATACGCTTTAGAATCTTTAACCCAAGCCACCCAAGCACTGAAAGAGGGATTGATCCATGGTTTGGTTACTGCTCCTATTCATAAAAAGAATATTCATACAGAAGCATTTCCATATACGGGTCACACACCCTACTTCAAAGCATTCTTTAATGTGAGTGATGTGGTCATGTTTATGGTGGCAGAAAATATGCGCGTAGGGCTAGTGACAGAACACGTAACCGTGGCCGATGTTTCCAAACATATTACCAGAGAAAACATCCTGTTGAAATTGAAAATCATGCACAACAGTTTGCAAAAAGATTTTGGTGTTGACAAACCCAAGATTGCTGTGTTGGGTCTGAACCCACACGCGGGAGACGAGGGATTGATTGGAGCAGAAGAAGAAACCATTATCAAGCCGGCCATCAAAGACGCCAAGCAAACCATGTTGGTGTTTGGGCCCTATAGTGCAGATGCATTTTTTGCAAGAGGACAATTTGAAAAATTTGATGCCGTATTAGCCATGTATCATGACCAAGGATTGATTCCATTCAAATCACTGGCCATTGGAGAAGGTGTAAACTATACAGCGGGTCTACCCGTGATCAGAACCAGCCCAGACCATGGAACTGCTTTTGACATTGCCGGCAAGGACAAGGCAGATGCCAATAGTTTTATTGTAGCGGTGTTTGAAGCGGTAGATATTTATAGAAGCAGAAACGGCTACAAAGAAATGCGCGCCAACCCACTTAGAAAAATGAGTGCCAGAATGTTGGCCAATGCCGTAGATGAACGCATAGAAGAAAACGAAGGATAAAATTAGTAGCATGTTGACCATTTCTAATCAGGAGCTAACCGTTAGCATTAGTGCACAGGGTGCCGAATTACAAAGCATTTTTAACAAGCAAACCCAATTAGAATATTTATGGGATGCTAACCCCGCTTTCTGGCCCAAGAAAAGTCCTGCATTATTTCCCATTGTTGGGGGATTGAAAAATGGACAGTACCAATATGATGGTCAATCCTATACAATGGGTAGACATGGATTTTCAAGAGAATCTGTTTTTACAGTAAGTGCGCAAACGGAGTCCAGCATTGTTTTTAGTTTGGAAGCCAATGCAACCACTAGGGCCATCTATCCTTTTGAATTTAAATTTTCCCTTGCCTATCGCGTAGAAGGCAATCAATTATTTGTGACTTACTTAGTTGAAAATACGGGAGACAAGGATTTGTATTTTTCTGTTGGAGCCCATCCTGCATTCAAAGTACCACCCACCAATGGAACCGGATATGAAGACTGGTTTTTGGAATTTGGTACCACTGAAACCGTGGGTATTCATCCACTAGATGCGGAAGGATTGGTAGAACCTGTAGCCGTTCCCTATCTAGACAATTGCAGCCAATTACCCTTGAAAAAGTCTTTGTTTTATGGAGACGCCCTTGTTTTCAAAAATCTAAAAAGTCATAGCATTGGCATTAAGAGTCATCAATCAGCACATGGCCTTACCCTGCACTACGGAGACTTTCCCTTCATGGGCATCTGGAGTGCCAAAGACGCAGACTTTGTTTGTATAGAACCTTGGTGTGGCGTGGCCGATAGTACTACAACCAATGGTCAACTCATCAACAAAGAAGGCATCAACCAATTAGCAGTAGGTGGAACTTTTGAAAGAACCTGGAGCGTAGAATTGTTCTAAGGCTTATTTGAAAAAGCTATCTGCAATACCTTTGTTCACTATATAATTGCTGTAAGTAATTTCTACCCTACCCTTTTTGTTTTTTAGTTTCTGCGCTTCAGAAAGCGGCTTCTCATTGTCATCAAATTCCAAAGTGATTCCCTTGGGCAATTTGTAGTCTTTGGTATTAAAACTAAATACCACTTTCTGGGGTAATCCAAAATTGGCAAAAGCCCCATAACTCATTTGCATTTCATAAGTTCCATTTTCCTTGGTAGTAGTAATGGCTTTACGAACTAGTAAATTGGGCTCGTCAATATACAAAGTGGTGATTACAATTTCACTGGCTTCATTGGTAGGGAGTAGTTTCACAATTTTGGTTTTAAAACCATCAATTACAGCTTCTCCTGCAGCCAAAGCCACAAAATCACTGGTGGTAATAATGGTGCTCATATTTACTGATACACCACCCTTGGGAAGCAAGGAAATGCCACCCTCTTTTTTCAACCTAAATTTATTGGGTTTTTTAAAATAGACTTTTACTTTTCCAATGGGTGCTTTAATAAAACTCACATCGGTTTTCATATTACCGTCTGCCTCATAATCATTTACCTGATCAAGCTTGGCTTTAACCTTGGTCACTAGTGCTGTCATGTCTTGGGCCTGAACACTGGTATAAGAAATCAATAAAGCAATAACGAAAAAGAAAATCCTCATGGAAAATATTTTAAAATAAAAGCAAATTAACTCAACACGTCTTTCTTGTTAAAGATCCAAATACTACCACCCACAAATCCAATAATATGAATAATCAATACCAAAGCAGAGTTGACAATTTTTTGTGGGTTCTGAATACTTCCCACAATGGCTTCATTGGCGTCATTGACTTGAATGTCAAAAAACTCTTTCCAACTAATCATGTGCGTAGTAAAGAGATAGGGTTTTAAAGCATTGAAGATGGGAATATTCAAAGTACTCAAGATGGTGAAAAATACAATCACACTCATGGTAGCTACAATTGGTCCAATACTGTTTTCTGCAAAAATGGACAGGAAGAAACCCAGTGCTGCAACGGTTACCATGGCCAATGCGGCAAAAACAAAAGCACCCGCATAGCGCCAGAATACATCGTTTTCAGAGAGCAAGACCACATAGCTACTCTTCATCAAAAACATATCGCCCGTGCCAAATATCCACATACTCAAAAACAGGGCAAGGATGGCCAACCATACCAAGAGTAACAACGTATAAACAGTTGATGCAAAAAATTTTGCCAACAACAATTCTGTTCTACTAAAGGGTTTTGAAATGAGTAAACGTAAAGTACCCATATTGGCTTCGCCCGAGATCATATCTGCAGCAATCAGTGCTACCAATAAGGGTACATGTACCAATAGCAATTGCAACATGATATAACAGATCAAATAGCCATTGATGATATTACCATCAATTTCCATGGTGCCACCAATATCTTTCATCAGAAAATCGGCATAGCTTTTACCATCCACTTTTAACCCAAATTGGATAATGGTAATTAGTGCCGCTACAGCAATAAAAGCAATATAAGTCCGGGGTCTGCGGAATATCTTGTATAACTCAATTTGTATAAGTGTCCACATGTTGGTTGCCGGATGTTATTTGTAAGAAATAGTCTTCTAAAGAATGACGTGGTTGCAGGGATAACAATTGAATTTGCATAGCAGCCAAAGCCGTATGCAAAGCAGGAATCTCTGTTCTATTCAATTTGAGCAAAATGGCTGAATTGCGTTGGGCTTGCAAATAGGTTGACCAAGGGCTTGCTTTTAATTGTTCTAAAGCAAATACATTATCCATGGTTTGTAATTCTACAATGGTTTGTGCGGGATCAAATAATTCAGTTGCATTGCCTTCAACCAATTTGCGGCCTTTGTCAATAATCAATACGCGGGTAGCTACTTGTTCAATCTCGCTTAGTAAGTGAGAAGAAACCACAATGGTTTTTTTCAAGTCTCGGCTCAGGTGTAAAATCAGATTTCTGATATCGGCTATGCCCTGTGGATCCAAGCCATTGGTAGGTTCATCCAAGACAATCAATTGCGGATTATGCACCAAGGCAATTCCAATACCCAGTCTTTGTTTCATACCCTGAGAAAAAGTCTTTACCCTGTCATTAGCCCTAGCAGCTAGACCCACCATTTCTAGTTGGTCCATCAATAATTTCTTAGTGGGTTTGATGCCACTTAAGCGGGCAAACAATTCTAAGTTCTCGTAAGCCGATAGGTATTTGTATACATCGGGTTTTTCAATCACGGCACCCACATTACGCAAAATCTCTCTGCGGTTGCGCGCCAAATCCATTCCAAATAATTCAATCTGACCACTGGTGGGCTCAATTAGGGTGAGCATCATTCTAATGCTGGTGCTCTTTCCTGCGCCATTCTGACCCAGAAAACCATAGACATCTCCTTCATTTACTGAAAAAGACAGGTCATTGACTGCGGTGAGGTTTTTGAACTGTTTGGTGAGGCCTTTAACCTGTACTATCTGTTGCATCTGTATCTATAACATAAAGGTAGAGAAGAGGTTCAAGTAAATCTTGATTTTTTCAGCCTTATGTTTTCAAATAAGCCTGCAGTGCCTGAACATAGGCTTCAAATGCTTCTATACCCTTTGGAGTAATTTTGCAGGTGGTTTGCGGATAATTGTCTTTAAACTGTTTGAGCACGTCTATATAACCCGCTTCTTTGAGCTTTTGTACCTGCACACTTAAGTTTCCCGCTGTGGCATTGGTTTTTTCTCGGATATAGGTAAAATCCGCTTCCTTAACAGAGATGAGCAAACTCATCACT
>CAIZMD010000270.1 GCA_903933995.1 uncultured Bacteroidota bacterium | reverse complement strand
GTGTAAACAGTACCTGTCCAATAGTCAACTTGATTATCACGAATGGTGGTGGATATGGCTTTCTGCAAAGCAAATGCAGGCATGGCTGGTACTTCTGGTGGAAAATAGTCATTAGATGTACCCTCTCCTCTAATTGCCGCAATAGGTAATATTAAATCCCCAATTTTATTACGTCTTTTCAATCCCCCACATTTGCCCAAGAACAACACTGCTTCTGGATTGATGGCTGTTAGCAGGTCCATTACGGTTGCAGCACCTGGGCTTCCCATACCAAAATTGATAATGGTAATACCATCTGCTGTTGCACACTGCATGGGTCTGTCTAGACCAACCACAGGAACATTATTCCATTTGGCAAACATGTGTACATAGTTGCTAAAATTGGTCAACAGCACATATTTTCCAAAATTCTCCAAGACTTCTCCGGTATATCTTGGCAACCAGTTATTGACAATTTCTTCTTTGGTTTTCATATTGTTTCTATTTCAAGTTTCAATGTAATTTGATTCCAGCTTCACAGTATCTTTGAAGGAATCAATCGTCTAAAATACAAAATCTACCGTTCAATTCCATTACATGATTCAAATTCCATACCCTTTACACCCTTTTAGAATCCGTGAAACGGAGGGTAAGGAATGGATTTTTGACGAGCTCCGAAAACAATGGGTCAGGCTTAGTCCTGAAGAATGGGTTAGGCAAAATATATTGCAGTATTTTCTCCAGGTGATGAATATTCCAGCCTCCCTAATTGCTGTAGAAAAGGAAATTAAAATTGGGGAACTCCGCAAAAGATTTGACATTCTGGTCTATAAATCTGCCAGCCCTTGGCTAATGGTAGAATGCAAAGAAATGAATGTACCTATTGATGAAACGGTATTAAAGCAGGTACTACACTACAATACAGGCATTCAAGTTCCCTACGTGATGGTAACTAATGGGAATATAACTTATGCTTTTGAAATTAGTGACCAAGGCATGATTGCTTTAGATACACTACCCAGTTATTACTGATTCCACCCATAAAAAAACCCTAGGTAAATACCCAGGGCTATTAATATCAAAGTCATAATGACTCCAGAAATTTGTAACAGTTGATCGGTTATGGGAAAATACCCAATTCCATATAGCTGATGGCTACTTTGTTAATAGCACTTACATAAGCAGCAGTACGCATGTCTGGAATTTCTGGGTTTGACAACCAGATCTCCATGATTTCTCTTGTGGCATTAATCATAGTTTCTTCCAATCCACTATGTACCAAATCTACTTCTTCAGCACCATGCATGATAAAGTCGCGTTCTTTTTCACTCACCGTTTTTCCAGTTAGGCCTTCAATCTGACCCAAAATATGCGCATTCATATTTTCTGTAAAACGCTTTTCCATTCTACCATATCGCACATGGCTTAGGTTTTTCAACCACTCAAAATAAGACACCGTAACACCACCTGCATTGAGGTACATATCTGGAACTACTAAAATGCCTCTTTCTGCAAAAATATCATCCGCTTCAGGAGTCAAAGGACCATTGGCAGCTTCACCAATCATCTTGGCTTTTACCCTTGGTGCATTATTTCCGTCAATTACGTTTTCCAATGCTGCAGGAATTAAGATATCACATTCCAATTCCAAAGCGTCTGTATTTTTTGCCAAATTGGTAGCACCTGGGAAATTCAAAATACTACCCGTTGCTTTGCGATGTTGGAATAGTTCTTCTTCATTTATACCATCTTCCTTATAAACAGCGCCTTCATATTCTGCAATAGAAACTACAATAGCGCCATGTTCACGGAAAAATTTGGCAGAGTGGTACCCCACATTACCCAAACCTTGAACCACTACCCTTTTACCTTCAACACCAATGGTCATGCCTAATTTGGTCATGATCTCAGGCATATTGCAGACTTCTCTGATTCCAAAGAAAACACCCAAACCGGTTGCTTCTTTTCTTCCCCTAACACCACCTTGTGTAATTGGTTTACCGGTAACACAACCAGCACTATCAATATCACCTGGTCTTAAAGACTGATAAGTATCTACAATCCAAGCCATTTCTCTCTCACCGGTTCCGTAGTCTGGCGCAGGAACGTCAATACCAGGTCCAATAAAATTCTTCTTTACCAATTCCGCAGTATACCTACGGGTAATTTTTTCTAGCTCATACGCACTATGACTGCGTGGGCTAATTTTAATACCACCTTTAGCACCTCCAAATGGAACGTTTACAATGGCACATTTGTAGGTCATCAATGAAGCCAAGGCCATAACCTCGTCTTCATTTACTGCCATACTAAAACGGATTCCACCTTTACAAGGGGTTTTGTGTTGAGAGTGCTGAACGCGATAGGCTTCAATAACTTCAATTTCGCCATTATCCATTTTCACAGGAAAACGCATGCTATAAATACTATTGCAAGCTTTGATCTGCTCAAGCAGACCCTTGTCCCATTTGGTAAATTTGGCTGCTTTGTCAAAACTTCTTTCCACACTTTGGAAGAAGCTGTAGGGTTGTTGACTTGACATGATTGTTTGTTTTGACTTGAGTATAAAACCTTTTTGAGTGAGTTAAGGTTTATTTTTTTTCCAATTTGGAGATTTTCCTATCAATGCTTATCAGGTAGAGTAATAGTCCAACTATTAAAACTACTACAATGGTCATCACTAAAAAGATTTTACCATTGCTACGCATCAGGTCATTAGAAGCTTCACTGGTACTTGCGTCTTGAGCAAAAGCTGCCAAATGCATGAAACCTAATAAAAAGGCAATTGCTATTCTTTTAAATTGATTCATTGTTCAATTGTTTTTCATTTAAAACTTGATAACGGACTTTAAGGGTAGAAATCCAAACCCCTAATAATGTCCAACCAATTACGGCTGGATAAAAAACCGTACGCATATTCATATCCATATCCTTTCCGTTCAAACCAGGATTACCCTCACTACCCTCGCCTCCTGGATGGAGCGATTCAGTAAGTCTTGGTAATACCCAAAGTGTGGGAAACAACATGAAAAAAGCAAAAATGTTGTAGACTGCTCCAATCCGCATCTTCTTTTCATCGTCTTGCATACTGCCTCTTAAAACAAAATAGGCTAAATAGATTAAGATGGCAATTGCTGCACCATTTTGTTTGGGATCTCCACTCCATGGGCTACCCCATTGATAATTGGCCCAAATAGCTCCTGTACTGATTCCTAAAAGAGAGAAAATAGTACCAGTAGTGGCAAATGCAGAAGAATAATAATCGTAAATGGGTTTGGGATCACGTAAATACCTAACGGCATAATACACAGAAACAAACAACAATATCATCATACCAAACCACATGGGAACATGGAAAAAGAAATTGCGGATGGACTCCTGCATCCGATCGTCCAATCTAGGGACTTTCACATAAAAACCATAGGTACAGGTATATAAAAGAAGCAAGACCGTTAATACTTTCCACCAGGATTTTCTCATCATACTATATCAGATTTTCAAATGCTTCTTTCAAACTAACAATCGTAAGTGCAAATTTAGGTGAAAGGCCCTCAATAAAACTAATCTACGTGTAAAATTTACCCATTATCTTAACAGTTTTAGGTTCAAAACTGGTCTTTAATTGGCATTCTAGCCAAGGTTCCTTAACTTTGCCAACTTCCAAAATTCATGCCGTAACATGAAGTGAGCTGCCCCGTAAGGCGGCGGCAACCTGAATGTGGCTATTAAAATTTTAAGAGACACATGAAATTATCCCAATTTAAGTTTGACTTACCTCTGAACCTGATTGCTCAGAATCCTACCAAGAAAAGGGAGGATAGCCGTTTGATGGTTGTTGACCGTAAAACCGGCCATATGGAGAACAGACATTTTCGTGACATCCTAGAGTACTATGATGACAAAGATGTGTTTGTAGTAAATAACACCAAAGTATTTCCTGCCAGAATGTATGGCCGCAAAGAAAAAACAGGTGCAAAAATTGAAGTATTTCTTTTGCGTGAACTAAATAAACCCAACCGTTTATGGGATGTAATAGTTGATCCCGCAAGAAAGATTCGTGTAGGGAACAAATTGTATTTTGGAGACAACGAAGAACTGGTAGCAGAAGTGATTGACAATACCACTAGCCGTGGTAGAACCATTCGTTTTCTCTGGGATGATGATGATGAGAGCTTTAAAAAGATGCTAGAATTCTTAGGTGAAACGCCTTTGCCTAAATACATCAAACGCAAGCCTGATGAGGAAGACAAAGAAAGATATCAGACTGTTTATGCAAAGCATGAAGGTGCTGTAGCTGCTCCAACTGCAGGTTTGCACTTTAGCAAAGAATTGATCAAGCGTTGTGAAATCTTAGGAATTCGTTTTGCAGAAGTAACCTTACATACTGGTTTAGGTACATTCCGCCCTATTGAAGTAGAAGATTTGAGCAAACACAAAATGGATGCTGAATACTATCAAATTACAGAGGAAGCTTGCAAAATTGTAAATAAAGCAAAAGAATCTGGCAAACGTATCTGTTCCATTGGAACTACCACCATGCGTGCAATGGAAAGTAGTTTTACTGCTCAGAAATTGCTCAAACCAAGTGAAGGCTGGACCAACCACTTTATCCACCCACCATACCACTTTAATGTGGCGGATAGTTTGGTAACCAACTTCCACCTACCAAAAACTAGCTTATTGATCATGACCTGCGCTTTTGCTGGATATGACTTAGCTATTGAAGCTTACAAAAAAGCCATAAAAGATAAATACCGTTTCTTCAGTTATGGAGACGCGTTATTGATTATCTAATCATTGGCATTGCAATATTAAAAAGCGACTCATCATCTGGGTCGCTTTTTTTATGGTATGATGCAAAAAAAGCGGCTCTTTTCAGAACCGCTTTTAAAGTTTTATTCCTTAATTTATAAACCAAAAAGTCCGCTATTCAATAATTGTAGCGTCTTGGTTCTATATTCATTTGGAACTAGTAGTGAAATATTATGAGGGCTCCCACCATAGCTAACCATGGTAACAGGTATTTCACGGATCGCATCAAATAACTTCATCAAAACATCGTCTGTTTTAGCAATCTCGTTACCTACAATGGAAACAATGGACTGTTGTTTTTCAACTTCCACATGACCAAAGGGTTCTAATTCTTTAATAATTTCTGCTAACGCGATGTCTGAATCAATGGTCACCGAAACAGCTACTTCAGAAGTAGTAATCATGTCAATAGAAGTTTTGTATTTTTCAAATACTTCAAACACTTTACGTAGGAATCCATAAGCCAATAACATTCGGCTACTTTTGATCTTGATAGCAATAATGCCATCTTTTGCAGCAACTGCTTTAACTCCTACACTACCCGCTTCTTTGGTAATCACGGTTCCTGCCGCTTCAGGTTGCATGGTGTTTAACAATTTTACAGGAACATTTTCTTGCTGTGCTGGCCAAATACAAGTAGGGTGCAAAATTTTAGCCCCAAAATAAGCTAGCTCCGCAGCTTCGTCAAAGCTCAATTGTTCAATAGCAACGGTCTTGTTGACAATCCTTGGATCATTGTTGTGCATGCCATCAATATCGGTCCAGATTTCGCATACGGTTGCATTAATGGCTGCTGCCACCAAAGATGCGGTATAATCACTTCCTCCCCTTTTCAGGTTATCTACTTCTCCTCTTGCATTGCGGCAAATATAACCTTGGGTAATAAAGATTTTCTTATCTGTATGTTCCGCCAATTGCGCCGTTAATTTTGTTCTAATTACAGGCAAATTGGGTTCTTCATTGGCATCAATGGTCATGAATTCCAATGCGGGTAAAAGCAGGTGATCAATGCCTTGTTCTTCTAAATACACACAGAAGAGTTTGGTACTCATCAACTCTCCCTGTGCTAAAATATCTTTGTTTAAAGCCTCGCTAAATGAGATCCTTAAAATGATATTTAGAAATTCAAAATGCTCTGAAACAATGGCATTGGCTTTTGCTCTATTCTGATCCTGATGCACCAAATCCAACACAAAATTTCTATAATGAGCTTCTAGGGTGTCAATCTTTTGTTTGGCAGCAACACGATCAAAACTGGCTAGACTATTGCTGATGTCTACCAACGCATTGGTTGTGCCACTCAAAGCACTCAACACAACAATTTTGGATTCCTGGTCCTTGGTAATCAGTTGAGATACTTGGTGCATTCTTTCCGGCTTTCCCACACTGGTTCCACCAAACTTCATAATTTTCATATTCCCGATGCTTTTTAGGGTGCAAATGTACATGCTCTACTCAAAAAACTAACTACAAATTTTAATAACAAATGTTAGTCTGATAAGGGTTTCAGCCATTAAATATATTTATTGCCCAAAGGGCTTCTGATTACTACATTCTGCATTGGGGCCCTGGTCTATTTGCAAATAGTTGCAGAAATATTGGTAGAATCCATAACGGTATTTGGTTTTCTCCGAATGATTGGGGCCACACTCTAATCCCCCATTGATCACATTTACAACTGCTCCAAAACCTATTTTTCTATTGGCTGCAAAGTCTTGAGCTGTAGGCTCCCATTGTTCCGCCATGATATCATGGCAAGAAGGTTTGGGATACTGGTCTCTTACCCAAAACCAAATAGCTGATGCAAAGCAAAGTACCGGGTCTTGTAACAATAAATCTGGATTGTCTAATAGCACTTGTTTATTCCCAAAATAAGCTTCACTAAACTGGCCATAATTGTAATTCCAACTCAATTGCATGGGTCCCCTTCCATGATAAGATTTCCCTGCAACCGGTGGCCATTTTTTCTTTGAAGTATCGCTGTATTCAGCAACAATTGATTTTGGAAATCCTTTTTCTTGAATATAATACAGCCCCCATTGATACATTCCCCCAGGAGCATCGTCCCAACCACCACTGGTTTCATGACTCATATTGGCTAGAAAAGCAGCCAATTCTCTTTTTTGAATACTATCATTCCCATCGCCCAGAAATAATGGAAACAGTTTTGCCGCTTTTAAAAATGCATCATAACTATAAAAATCTTGCCTAGCTACACCTTTGAAAACAGTGTCTTCCAATGTTGATAAATGATAACGATTGGGAAACAGTTCATTCCATTTTTTAGCGTCCAAAAATTTTGAAACATTACTCACCTGATTGCTGGTATCTGCAACAATCACGTCTTCTGCTTCATCAACTGTACTACTAGCACAAGCATTTAGAATAAGCATCAGAAAAACGAATACAGGAAAAAAATACCTTTTTGACATAGGAATCTTGAGGTTTATCAACCATGAAAATAATTATAAGGCTATTGCAAATTTTTGGGCTACTGCTTGTAAATCTGTTTCAACTGCTTCCACCAATTCCCAACCTTCTGAAGACCTAATGGCTTCCATCTCTCTTTCTGGATCGCCCGGAATCAAAACCTTCTGATGACCTGGCGCAGGAATGGCATTTCTAAATCTTTCAATCCAAAGATCCATTTGGTCTTTGAAATTTTGAGCAGGTCTAAATGCATCTATGCGCATGGCCCCAAAAAAATGCCCCAAGCCCTTTCCTGGCTGATTTTCCGGCATGGGAACATAGGCAGGAAATGGAGGAGCCCAAGGACCAAAAGAAGCCCCACTCAAAACGCCAGAAAATATATCAACAATACTACCCAATGCATATCCTTTATGACTGCCATGCTCTCTATCGGAACCCAAGGGCAACAATGCCCCGGCTTTTTTCAAAATATTAGCATCAGTACTTTCATTCCCCTCCTGATCCTGTACCCATCCCAAGGGAGTATCCGCATTTTTGCGTTGTAGGATTTCTAATTTACCATTAGCAGCGGTAGTAGTTGCAAAATCAGCTACAAAAGGGGGCTGCACTCCTGCGGGTATCGCTACTGCAATGGGATTAGTACCAAGCATTCGTTCTATTGAAAAGGTAGGTGCTACTAAGGCAGAAGCATTGGTCATGGCCATACCAATCATATCTTGATCCAAAGCCATCATAGCATGATATCCTGCTATGCCAAAATGATTTGAATTATTAACCACCACCCAACCTGTTCCAGCAAGTTTAGCCTTCTCTATGGCAATTTTCATAGCAAATGGAGCCACTACCAAACCTAGACCAGCGTCTCCATCTACTACGGCCGTACTGGGTGTTTCATACGTTACTTTAATGGCAGGATTGGCATTGATTCTGCCAGCTTCCCAAAGTCTTATATATCCACTTAATCTGGCTACACCATGACTATCAATCCCCCTAAGATCAGCAGACAACAATGCTTTTGAAGCAATGCTTGCATCTTGTTTTGGGCATCCCATTTTCAAAAACACTTGTTCTGCAAAATCTAATAATTGGGAATAAGTATATAGCGCCATAATTCTATTTTAATGCTTAGCAATTGGAGCACAAAATTAGCCATTTAGCTCTTGCTCCCCACAGTAATTTGCCTTGAGCACTTATCTTTAACAAATGAAACAAATCTTAGCAACCCTGTTAATGATGACCTTGCTGCAAAACGCTTTTGCACAATGGCCAATTTCATCAATCACAACAGATTTTGTCAAAAATGAAAGAAGGGAAAGCTTTAAGAAAAACTTGGATGAACAAATCATCAACCGTTGTTTTCAATTACCGGTAGATGGTAGTACTGAAACCCAATACGAAGAAGCTTGTTGGGCCATTTCACAATTCTTAGTAAAAAGCCCATTGATTGAATCTGGATTTAAGAAACTCTTATTATCCTATAAGGATTTGGGGTTTGAAACAAAAAGGGCGGTACTTGAAGCTGTTTATGCCACTTATCCAACCCAGTTTCAAAGTCAAATTGCTACGCTAAGTGCAACTGAATATGCGCCTAAACTTTTTGCCATGCAAACACTGTATTTGTTTCGTGCAAATGCAGATACCATAGCTATAGACAAATACATTAAACAACTGATTCAGATTTTCCCTGGTTACCAGCAAAACCCTATTCTTTCTGAATTATATAAGTACCTAACAGTTCACCAATCCTTTACACAGCTTGCTTTACCTGATTTAAACCAACTCTTCCTTCATCAGCAATTACACCAATTAGTAACCATTTATAGCTTTCAAAAATGGAATCGGGATTATCCCGGGCTAGCTGCTTTACAGCAAAGCAATGGTCGTTTTTTAAGAGACAGTATGGGACAAATTTTACTCATTGACCAATTGGCCAGAGCGGGTTCCAATCTCCCCTATTTTATTACCAATGGCAATACACCACAAGGTGTTTATAGCATTACAGGTACGGAGGTATCTAAAAATCTATTTATTGGCCCCACACCCAATTTACAATTACTCATGCCATTTGAAGCCGATAGTGCTTATTGGCATATGGGATACGATAGTAGTAAAGATGCACTAACCAATTATCTAGGATTACTACCCAAAGACTGGGAAAAATATGAGCCCATGCAGGAATCCTTTTATGCTGGTAAGGCAGGTAGATCAGAGATTCTGGCGCATGGCACTACTATTGACCCAGCATATTTTAAAGGATTCCCCTTCTATCCTATTTCTCCTACACTAGGCTGTCTTTGCGCCAAAGAGATTTGGAATATTTTCAATGGCCGCCTACAAGAAAGTCATCAACTACAATTAGCCAATGGGCTAGTGCAACAAAAACAACAAAAAGGATTGTTGATGGTCATCAATATTGACAATCAAGATTCTCCTGTAGATTCATCTAAAATCAGGGAAATTTTGGACAAT
>CAIZMD010000269.1 GCA_903933995.1 uncultured Bacteroidota bacterium | reverse complement strand
TGGTAATTTCAATGAAATAGATTGTCAATTCTTTGAAAGAGATAACCCTTGCTTTTGAGATAAACAATTAAGCCATCCAAATAATCATAGAATTTATCCTTTCTTCTTGGATCGGTTCCCACATGAATCAGGAGTATGGCGCCATTTAAATGATTGGGATTTGTTTCTTCAAATTTTTTCAGATTGCCAATGATCTGCTCACTACTCTTATAAGAAGCACCTAGCTCTGGCCAAGTGTAATCTGCATTGGTTCCTATACCTGGGGTGAAATTAAATAAGGTGATTCCCTTTTCATTACTCCACCTTGCAATATCATCATTCCACCATTCAAAGGGAGGAATAAAAAATTGTTTGCTCCCCTCATACAGATTTACTTTTCTTACTTCGGCTATGTTTTGATTAAAATCATATTGAAACCTAGCGCGTGTGACTAAAGTACTATCTCTTTTTGTCCAATCACAATAAAGCAAGTGTTGATCAGAGTGTGGACCCATCTGGTGTTTTAGGGCTAACATTTTTATATCATCTTGAAACAAAGGGTTTCTGTAAAATCTTCCAGTAAAAAAGAAGGATCCCAAGACATTGTTTTTATCAAGCGCTTTTCTAATGGTAGACAAACCATCTCCATATTCATCTCCCGTAAACACCAATGAAATAATTGGTGAGCTTGTATCTGCTCTTACAATTGCCCCATGTGAATAGGTGAATTGATACGCTCCGGGATTGATCCAGGGCATTCTTTTGAGATCTGCTATTTCCTTTGAAGACTCATTTGCTTTTGCCGCCAACAAATACACTAAAGAAGCAGTTCCGTCCATTGTAGGTTCATTGGTGCTATAGTCTCCATAGTCATCGTGGTACACAGCTAAATCACTTTGGAATGTTGCGTATTCGTCTTCCTCATTGAGTTTAATCCCAATCAGATTTTGATAGATAGAAGTATACACCGGGCCGTCTACCAAACCTCCATCAATAGGATAATTTTTTAAGTGTGTAAAAGCGGAGTGTGGGTCAACAGGTGTATCGCCTTTGGCAGGCAAACCATAGACCATACTGGTTCCCCATGGATTACAACCAAATAGCCAGTCAATATTGGCTTGCTCTAATTGCTGATACTTATTGTCTTTTGTTTGAGTTCTATACCAATAACATTCCATGGCAAAACTTGTGGTCAGATTATTGCTGCACCATGTAAATGGAACTCCTCTAAAAAACGCATTGTGCATAGCCTTTCTCCAAACTGCATAAATCTCATTTTCATATAACTGCATGGTTGCAAAAGACGTTACAGGGAGCTCGGAGGTTTTGGCCAATTCGTTAACACCTAATTGTATAAAAGGATACCATTGGTAATGACGCATGGTATCATTTCCTATCCAAGTGGAATCAACTGACTTATGTAATTTTTGAAAACTATTTTTTAAGTAATTCCTGTCCTTGGTAATTTGGTACAACTGCGTCTCCGCCAATGCCATATCATCCTGCCAATCGTCTTCTTCATAAAAATAAGGCGCGCCACCAGGAGCGGTTTGAGCAACACCTGGCATTTTCAAACCTATTTCATAAGCAGAGAAACTTTTCTCATAGAGTGTCTTGGCAAAGTTAGGATTGCGTTTTTGAAAGAGCTGATAACCCAAAGCAAAAGCACTAGAAAATTTACCCGCTGTAGAAGCCGCACCCGTTGCGCGATTCTTGTATTTGAATAATCCCTGTGGGTTGCCTGTGATAAAATATACGGGGCGTTCATAACCGCGAATATAAAAACTATCTTCTTTGGGTATCCTCATACTTCTATGATCCCTATCATCGGCCAATTGGTTAAAGAGCCAGTCTTTTTTGGGATGCATTTTGAGCAACCAATCCAAACCCCATTT
>CAIZMD010000268.1 GCA_903933995.1 uncultured Bacteroidota bacterium | reverse complement strand
TCAATTATTCGCTTTTCAAATTCAAAGGATATGCATAAGTGCCATTATATCCTGGATAGATACCTTCTAACCTTACAGAGCCACCTTTAGCTGCAATTAATGCAGTTTTCAAATCATCCATGTTTTTGATTTCTTGTTGGTTTACACTGGTAATAATAAACCCTTCTTGCATCTTGGTATTCTTTAGTAAACCAGTACCTAATTTTTTCACTAACACACCGCCAGCTATTTCATTAGCAGTAGCAGTTTTCTTGTCTACATTTTCAAGGTCTCCACCCAATTGTTCCATAATGCCACTCACTTTTACCACATCGGTATTACCCGCTTTGTTTTTTAAAGTAAGACTTACGGTGTTTTCAGATCCACCTCTTTTGTATACCAAAGAAATTTTATCACCTGGTTTGTACCTCGCTACTTGCTCTTGTAATTCAGGGCCATTGGTTACATTGGCGCCATTTACTTTAGTAATAATATCGCCTTTTTTCAAACCTGCATTAGCCGCAGCACCACCTTCTGGAACACCTGTTACATATACACCTTCTCCTTCTTTATAAGCAACGCCTATTTCTTTTTCCAATTGTTTTTTGGCCTCATCAGGAATATTTTCACCCGCATAATTGATGCCTATATAGGCTCTTTGAACGGTTCCAAATTTTACAATATCGGTCACAATTTTCTTAGCCATATTAACTGGTATAGCATAGGAATATCCAGCATAAGAACCGGTAGGAGAGGCAATGGCAGAATTAATGCCAATCAACTCACCATTGGTGTTGATTAAAGCGCCACCACTATTACCAGGGTTAACCGCAGCATCTGTTTGAATAAACGATTCTACTGGGCTATTACTTTGTTGACCATTGATGCCAATGGATCTAGATTTAGCACTTACAATACCCGCTGTTACGGTTACGTCTAGGTTCAAAGGATATCCAATGGCCAAAACCCATTGGCCCAATTTTACATCATCGCTATTGCCATAGACTAAATAAGGGAAGCCCTTTCCTTCAATTTTAATCACCGCAATATCGCTGCTTGGGTCAGCCCCAATCACCGATGCTTTATATGATTTTTTGTTGGGCATGGTTACATTAATTTCATCGGCACCATCCACCACGTGGTTATTGGTAACAATATATCCATCGTCTGTGATAATCACACCACTACCGCTAGCACGTTGTTCTGGAATCATCCTAGGACCTCCAAAGAAATCGCCAAAGGCATCATCCCCGCCAAATAAATCAGAGAATGGATTACGTTGACGTTGGCTATTACTCACTTGTTTGGCCTTGGTACGGGTTTTAATATGCACTACAGCAGGGGTAGCAGAAGTAGCTGCTGCCGTAAAGTCAACCGCTGTACCTGGTGCGGCTTTATCACCAAAAAAACCGGCATAATTCACCGGGAGTTTTCCTGGTTCTTGTACGCCAGCAAATTGGCGCTCTACAAATTTGCCATAACCCCATACGCTAACAACTGCTGTACTGGCGCTAATGGCCACAATGGCTAAAATGTTTTTAAAATTCATATGCGTGCTCTTTTTTTTGGATGATTCAAAATTCATGCCTTTCCAACAGCAAATAAAAAAAACTGTAGAAATGGCAGCATACCTTCTGTCTTATTTAACAAATGTTTTGCGGCCATTGGCTCAGCTATAAATGTAGTCAAGAATGCGTTTTTTTTTCAGCTCATTTTGTTAAATCACTATTTCTATTGCGTTAAAATCAAAGACTGACAAGGAATTGCATGGTATCTACCCCGTCTGCATAGTCCGATAACCCAGGTTGTTGCGCTTGACCAAAAGCCGTTTGTTCACGCCCAACTACGCATTGAATAGAAGGGTTATTGGATAAACCCAATAGCAAGTCTTCTTTGTCTGAATAAAAGGCATAATGCACCTGGCTAACGGGTGAAAAAGCTGCAATATTTTCAGTTAGAATTAGGCTTTCATTACTCATATAATACTTATTGCCCATGATTAAAATGGCCAAATGGTAGTCAAAATTGTGTTTGTATTTATGGTAATCCATGAAATATTCATACTTGCGCAAAGCTTGCAACAAGGGTATAAAATCATAGTCTTTGGGAACATAGATCTGGGTAATATTACGGCAACCCAAGCCAAAATAGAACTGAATATCGTCTGCTAAAAGGTCCAGCTCTTGGGCCGTTTCTGTTCCGTCTAAAACAGCCACCGATGTGCGATTTTTCCGAATGATATTGGGGTATTTGCCAAAATAAAATTCAAAATAGCGGCTGGAATTATTACTGCCGGTAGCAATATAAGCGTCACAGCCTTTTAAATTATCTGCAAAACCAATCAGATTGGCTGTTTCTGGGTCCCATTCCTGCATTTTTGAAACCAGGTGTTTGATCAAGACATCGTCCTTAGAAGATGTTTTAACCGTGGTTTTTTGACCACTGATAAAGCAGCAAAGCAGATCATGAAAACCCACCAAGGGAATATTGCCCGCCATCACCAATCCAATGGTATGGGGGCGTAGGGGTTGGTCAGGTATAGCATATTGATGGGCCCAGGGCTCAATTAGTCCAGGTTGAAGAAATTTTTCAGCTATCTGCTTACTGGCTATTTCAATAAATTCAGGTATAAACCAAGGGTTTTCCCGGTATGCACGCTCCTTACATGCCTGCCAAATAGGACCATCTTCTAAAAGATATTTGCCCAATTGCCCCATTATTTGAATTCTTGTTTGTAAAGTCATCAGTCAGTCTTAAATTTGAGCTGCAAATGTAGTTACTAACTTTTCAAATCAAATTTGTATGGCTATTAAGATTACCGAAGAATGCATCAATTGCGGGGCATGTGAACCCGAATGTCCTAATAACGCTATCTATGAGGGTGGTGTTGAATGGGCTTTAGCCGATGGTACCACTGTAAAGGGCAGTTTTACCCTTTTAGATGGCACTGTTGCAACTGCCGACCAGCGTTTTGCGCCGATCAGTACTGATACTTACTATATTACTCCTAACAAATGCACCGAGTGCCAAGGTTTCCACGAAGAACCACAGTGTGCTTCTGTATGTCCAGTAGACTGCTGCGTTGCAGACGAGGCGTATGAAGAAACAGTTGACGCTTTGATGGCTAAAAAAGAGTTGCTACACGCGTAAATTTCGCAAAGAAATAGGTGCATAACTTTTTAGAGCAAAAAGCTTGTAAAAATTGGTAGCACTGTGTAGCTTTATAGTACTTTAATTGTTGCCAGTAAAAAGACAACAACTTGTAACAGCGGGTGATATTTCCCGTTACCGTGAGCGGAAGAGACAAGAAGTTTCTTCCGCTTTTTTTTGCCCCAACTCAGGTATCAGCTCTAAATCAATTCAATTATATTTGTTGAATAATCTAGGAACATGAAGCAACAAATTGCATTGGTTACAGGAGGTTTGAGTGGAGAAGCACAAATCAGTTATAAAAGCGCTATCACTGTCTCAAATCATACAGACCGTGAAAAATTCAACTTATACAAAATAGACATTAATCCAGAGGGATGGTGGTACCTGCCAGAAACTGGAGAGCGCTCAGCTGTAGACCGTTCAGACTTTTCTATCATGGATGCTGGCGTTAAAATTAATTTTGACGCTATTTTGTTGTGCATACACGGAACCCCGGGTGAAGATGGAAAACTACAGGGCTATTTTGATATGTTGGGATTGCCCTATACCAGCTGTGATGCAGCTACATCTGCATTAACTTTTAATAAACGCTATACGGTTGCAGTAGCTGCTTTTGCAGGAATTCATGTAGCCAAATCATTGCATTTATTCAAACATACGCCTATGAGCGTAGACAGTATTTTGTCTCAATTGCAATTACCCGTATTTGTAAAACCCAATAATGGGGGAAGCAGTATTGGGATGAGTAGGGTAGATCAGGCCACTGAGCTAGCTGCAGCATTAGACAAAGCATTTCAAGAAGATGACCAAGTTTTAGTAGAAGAATTTATTAGTGGTAGAGAGTTTACCATTGGGGTATTTAAATCAAAAGGAAGCACCACGGTTTTACCTATAACAGAAATCAAAACCGGAAATGCCTTTTTTGACTTTGAAGCAAAATACCAGGGCAAGAGTGAAGAAATTACCCCAGCCCAAATTAGTCCTCTAATGCAGGAGCAATTAACAGTTGCAGCCAAAAGGGTGTATGAAGTACTCAATTGTAGGGGTGTGGTACGGATAGACTTTATTTATAACGAGTCTCAAGCGCAGCCATATATGTTAGAGGTAAATACCGTTCCTGGTCAGTCTGCGGCTAGTGTGATTCCGCAGCAAGTAAAGGCCATGGGATGGAGCTTAACAGATTTCTATACGGCTATCATAGAGGAAGCATTGAAATAAAATGTTATTTTGCCAGCCAAGCTCAAAAGAATGGCTACTTTCAACCATATTTGGTACTTATTTAAATAACTGATGTTCAAATTCATAACAGATAAACCGCTTTGGGTAAATATACTGACCGGTATAGGATTATTGGTAGTATTGATACTCTTGTTTTTTGGATCCCTACAATGGGTTACTGGATTTGGTAAATCAGAAAGAGTACCTTCTATTCTGGGCCAAAACGCAGTTGCCGCCCAAAAAATCTTGGAAGAAAAGGGATTTCAAGTGGCTTTACAAGATTCGGTCTATGTAGACAGTATTCCCAAATTAGCTGTTGTAAAACAATCCCCAGAAGCTGACGCGATAGTCAAAAAAGGAAGAACCGTTTATTTAACCATCAATCGAATGGTGCCTCCGCAAGTTGAAATGCCCAATTTGATTGGATTTTCTATTAGAAGTGCAGAAATGTATTTGCAGAGTTTGGGATTGAAACTGGGATATGTGAATTACAAACCAGACATAGCTAGGAATGCTGTTTTAGAGCAATTGTATGCTGATCAAAATATTAAACCGGGTACAAAAATTACCTTGGGTAGTACCATTGACCTCATCTTAGGAAGTGGAATCACTGGGGCAGAAATGGAAGTGCCCAACTTAGTAGGATTAACTTTAGATGAAGCAAAAAGTTGGTTAAGTTCCATTAGTTTAAACCTTGGTTCTGTCATATCCGTAGGGCCTATAACTGATTCTGGTGCAGCCTATATTGTGAGACAGAGTCCTGAATTATTTACAGAAGCTGTGCCCGGCCAAAGGATAAACAATAAAAT
>CAIZMD010000267.1 GCA_903933995.1 uncultured Bacteroidota bacterium | reverse complement strand
GTTGGATTATAACAATTCTCTTGGGTCAGTTACTACACCAGTTACTGCTGCAGCAGCTGCCACCAGTGGACTAGCCAATAATGTGCGGCTTCCTGGACCTTGTCTTCCTTCAAAATTTCTATTGCTGGTACTCACAGCATATTTTCCCGCAGGAATCTTATCATCGTTCATAGCCAAACATGCGGAACAACCAGGTTGTCTTAGAAGGAATCCAGCTTCGGTAAGAATATCATAAATGCCTTCTTCTCTAATTTGAGCTTCTACAATATGAGAACCAGGTACAATCCAAGCGGTTACATGGTCTGCTTTTTTGCGCCCCTTAACAATGCTGGCAAATGCCCTAAAGTCTTCAATGCGACCATTGGTACAACTACCAATAAATACAAAATCTACTTTCTTACCAATCATGGGTTCACTTTCTTCAAAGCCCATATACTTTAGTGATTTGGCATAAGTGGCTACACCGCCTTCTAGGTCGGTTGCTTTTGGAATACTTTTAGAAATGCCCATACCCATACCTGGGTTGGTACCATAGGTAATCATGGGTTCAATATCGGCAGCGTCAAAACTATATTCTTTGTCAAACTGTGCAGCAGCATCAGTATGCAAGGTTTTCCAATAAGCCAATGCCTTGTCCCAAGCATCGCCCTTGGGTGCTTTTTCCTTACCCTTGATATAATTGAAAGTGGTTTCATCAGGGGCAATCATACCACCTCTTGCACCCATTTCAATACTCATATTACAAACCGTCATACGGCCTTCCATGCTCATGTTTTCAAACACATCTCCAGCATACTCTACAAAATAACCAGTAGCACCTGCAGTAGTTAATTGAGCAATGATGAACAAAGTCACGTCTTTAGGAGTCACTGCTTTACCCAATACGCCATTTACATTAATGCGCATCTTTTTGGGCTTGGGTTGCATGATACACTGAGAAGACAACACCATTTCCACTTCAGAAGTACCAATCCCAAATGCAATGGCACCAAAAGCTCCATGGGTAGAAGTATGTGAATCACCACAAACAATGGTCATACCAGGTTGTGTAATGCCATTTTCTGGTCCTACTACGTGCACAATCCCATTTTTAGGATTACCCAATCCCCAATGAGAGATGCCGTATTTGGCAGAATTGGTTTCCAATGCCAATAACTGATTCGCAGAAAGCGGATCTGCAACTGGCAAGTGTTGGTTAATGGTGGGAGTATTATGGTCGGCAGTAGCAAAAGTACGGTCAGGAAATATCACGTCAATTCCACGTGTTTCCAAACCCAAAAATGCCACAGGGCTTGTTACTTCATGAATAAAATGACGGTCAATAAAAAACACATCGGGGCCGTCTTCAATTTTACGGATCACGTGTGCATCCCATACTTTGTCAAATAAGGTAGTTGGTTGATGGCTCATTATAAATGAATTTGATGAATGTCTAAAATGGGTTAACCCTTGTGGGATGACAAATTTAACTGGTTTATTTATGACTTATTTATACTTATTTTGACAATTATTGATACCTTTAAAGTATCATGGAAATCAGACATCTCAAATATTTTCTGACCCTAGCCAAGGAATTAAGTTTTACCAAAGCATCTGAAAAGTTGTTTATAGCACAACCGCCATTGAGTAGGCAGATCAAGGAATTGGAACAAGAATTGGGCACTTTACTCTTTAATAGGAACAATAAAAAAGTGGTGCTCACAGAAGCCGGGAAATTTTATCAAAAAGAAATTACTCAATTATTACAAAACCTAGACAGGATTAATTTAAAGGCCCAAAAAATGGGGCAACATATTAGTGGGGAATTTAGGATTGCCTATATCAGTTCTACTTTTTCTGGAGATATCACTGAGTTAGTCAAATTTCTCTCCGCCAAATACCCCTTTGTCAATTTCAGGTTATATGAAGTACCCACGGTAGAACAAGTCATTGGATTGGAACAAGGCAAGATAGATTTGGGTATTATTAGGGCCCCTTTATATTCCCCCCATATTGCAACCAGCTTATGGTTTAGAGATAGTTATTCCTTGGTTTTCCATCGTGCCAACGTGAATATTAAATCTGAAAAAGAGATTGCCAAACTCAAAGACGAGACCTTTGTATTCTTTAACAAAGAATATGCCCCTTTCTATTACGATAGCTTGATTGAAATCTGCGC
>CAIZMD010000266.1 GCA_903933995.1 uncultured Bacteroidota bacterium | reverse complement strand
CGCTGATAATTATTGCGTTTGGCATTGCGCAACACATCGTACCAACGCTTGCCTTCAAAAGACAATTCACGGGCACGTTCTGCCAAAATATAATCAGTCATGTCGTTCTTATTAGTGGGGTCAGGGTTGGTGTTGGTAGCGTCTAATGCAGCCGCCCTTGTTCTCACCGTATTGATTAATTGAATGGCTTCGGTTCCCCTACCACCAATTTGATTCAAAGCCTCAGCTTTCATCAATAAAATATCGGCGTAGCGATACACCATCCAGTGTGCCCAAGATGCATCAGCTGCTCTAATAGAACCGGGATTCACACCCAAGTATTTCCAAATGGCATTGTCACTGGTTCTCACAGAACCCCATTCTCCACGAATGTCTTTTTTGGTATCATCTACAAAATCAATGGTATAAACCTGCTCCATTACATAGGGGCTAGCAAAGAACCTAGCCCTACTTGTAGTCAACATGTTATAAAAACTATTCAGTTTTTGTTGGTCAAATTGAAATTCAAAAATAGACTCGGCAGAATTGCCTTTGTAATAAAGGGTATTGAACCAACCATCATCTCCTCTTACCAAACCAAATTGACCAGAGCCGATGATAAAGTCACAAGCGTCAGCAGCTTCTTGGTACTTGTCTTGCCAGAGGTAAACATCGGCCAACATGGCTTTTACGGTATACTTGGTAATCCTTCCCTTGTCAATAGCAGCGTTGCCATAAGTAAATACAGCATTGCTGTCAGCATATTTTAAATCGGCTTCTACTTGGGCCATTACCTGTGCTCCTGTAGACTTTGGCAATTGAATCAAATCCACATCGCTAGAAGTAGATTTTAGTTTTAGCGGCACATCACGGAAGCTTCTAGCTAGATAGAAATACATCAAACCCCTTAAAGCCCTAACTTCTGCTAAATAGGCTTTTAATTGTGTTTGTGTAAGTGTATTATCGTTTTCAATCACCCCTGGTGCAAAATCAATCACCGTATTACAGTAGTTGATGGTTTTGTAAACAGAAGCCCATTGGGTGATACTATTGGTAGGCAGTGTATTTACATACATCACGTCTAATTCATCATTGGTTACCCCAATTCCATTGGTAATCATGTCTCCTTTGAGTTCACCCCATAAGAAAAGATATTCACTTAGCGGTCTGTCACGATTATTAGGGTCACCCAACAAAGAGGCATAGGTTCCAATCACGGCAGACTGAATCTGTTCCTTTGTTTTCCAAAACTCTTGTCGGGTAATACCATCCTGCGGTTGAAGCGTAAGCCATTTTTTGCAGGAGCTGGAGAGCATGGAAAACACCATCAGTCCAACAACACCTAGTATTAATTTTCTCTTGGTCATTTCTAGCGTTTTCAAATAATTTAAAATGAAGTGGTTAAGCCAATTGTCAACATCATTACAGGAGGCGTGGTGCTATTATCCGTAACAATGGTGAATGGACCGGTGATACCTCTTGGTGCCACTTCCGGATCCTGACCGGTGTATTTGGTAAATGTGATCAGATTTTCTGCGGTTAGATAAGCACTCAAACTCTTCATGCCAATTTTTTTCAACACCTTTTGGTCAAATGTGTAGCGTGCGGTAATGCTACGGAAACGCAAGAAAGAAGCGTCTTGTACATAGCGGTCACTACCCAACCAGTTAAAACCAGCATTCCACAAAGCCCTTGGAATATCTGTTTGATCACCCGGGTTGCGCCATCTTCTTAAAACAGCTGTGCTCTGGTTATTGAAACCGTACATATTGGTAGTGGTCATTTGTGTACCATTCACTACATCATATCCATAACGGAAATTGAAGAAGGCGGTGATTTTTAAATTCTTCTTATACGTAATACTTGGTCCAAAACCTCCAGAGAGTTTGGGGTTACTATTGCCTAAATAAACAACGTCTTTGTAGTCAATACTACCATCCTTATTAATGTCTTCATATTTGGCATCACCAGGTTGGAATATATAATCTGTTTGAGGATAGTTAAAACGCATGTAAACTGCTTGACCATTTGGTCCAACAATGGGTGCTCCTTTAGCATCGGTAGCAATGGTGCTTGCCTTATCTGGATAAACACCTTGAAAGCGATAACCATAAATAGAACCAAATGGATTATTGATTTGCAAGAAAGCTTGGTATTGACCATTGGCCGTTAATGCAGTTACGTTTTGCTTAGGATAGTAAGGGCTCATTTCACGGATAATATTTTGGTTCTGTGAAATGTTGAAATTGAAATCAACTACCCAGTCTTTTGTTTTAACTGGTGTGGTCATGATATTCAATTCCCATCCTTGGTTGTCTAAAACACCCACGTTCATGTCTACTGCACTATATCCGTTAAAGCTTGGAATCTGCAAACCATAGAATAACAAATCCTGTGTGCGGTTTCTATAAACTTCTAAGTCAATATTGACCCTGTTTTTAAATCCAATAAAGTTCATACCAAAGTTCAAGCCATGGATCACTTCCCATTTCAGGTTACTCAATTCCATAGAAGAGGGGTAAACACCACCTTGTCCTAGATAAGACCAACCATTACTGGCGTAGTTATTGTAAAAACTATAATCGTTTCTGGGTGAGTTACCAGACTGACCATAGCTAGCACGCAAACTCAAATCGTTTACAAACTTTACATCCTTCATAAAGTTTTCTGCACTCACCCTCCATTTGGTAGAGATAGAAGGGAAGTAGCCAAAACGTTGAGCAGGACCAAATCTAGAACTAGCATCCATACGAATACCACCGTTTACAATGTATTTGCCCTTGTAATCATACTGTGCGTTCCACAACAAGCCAATGGTTCTAGTTTGAGCAAAACCAGCAGCAATACTTAAGTCTTGGTTCTGAGTTCTAGCAGCAGAAGCAGGATCTTGTAAGAGAGAAGAAGCGGAGTTAGAAGTTAGAGACTGGTTAGAAATGGTCTTGTTGTCATAGGTTTGAAAAGACAACAAAGAAGTTAAATTATGATCTCCTTTTAATTGAGGAGTAAATACCAAATTGGTTTTTGACTGAACGTTGAATCCGTCAAAGTCACCATTATAAGCCCTATTCACAACGGTTTCAGTAACTGGTCTACCAGTAGCAATCTGAGGTAAGAAAGTGTTGTTCTTGGTACTGTTGATGTCAAACTGAATATCGCCTGTCAAAATCAAGGTTCTAGGTATAATCTCGTAAGAAAGATTAAAGTGTGGCGTGATCCTATTACCATATACCCTGTTCTTAGCGGCATTGGCCATAGCTACTGGATTGTATGTACCAGGATATTGACCTTGAATATTTTGAGAAGGAGAAAAATAGTTTGGTGTAAGAATGCCTTGTTCGTTGTATTCATAAATGCTCATATTGGGCATTTTGTTCAAGGCAACATTTCTGATTTCGTTGGCTTGTGAACCTGGACTATATCCTTTGGGATTGTCTGTGAAAGTATACGCAATGTCAGTACGGAATTTGATTCTTTCAGAAACTATATAGTCTAAGTTAATACGCGTATTGATCCTTGTTAAGCTGGTACCAATGGTTGTACCTGTTTGATTAAAATAACCCAATGAAGCAAAGTACCTGGCTTTTTGTCCACCACCCGTAATAGAAAGGTTATGGTCTTGCGCGTATCCTATTTGGGTAATGGCGCCAATCCAATCTGTGTTCTGACCATAGTTATTATAGTTGTAAGGATCATTAGGGTCGTAGGCAAATTCTTTCACTGTTTGTGTATTCAAAGGCGTACCAGTTCTGTTCATCACTTCTTCCGGAATCAGGTTGGAATACTGATTACCATTCAACATAGGAATGGTTTTTGGTTGCTGTGAGCGAATACCTTTAAAAGAATAGTTCAGGGTAGGCTTACCAATGATACCACGTTTGGTACTGATTAATAAAACTCCGTTAGCAGCTCTTGAACCCCACATAGCAGTTGCAGCAGCATCTTTTAAAACCGTAATCTCTTTAATATCTGCTGGCGCGATGTTTAATAACTGCGCATATCCTTGGTCATCAGCCGTACCAAAGTTAAAGTCAGAAGGAATGGCTGTTTCATAAGGCATACCATCTACAACAATCAAAGGATTGGTTCCTGCATTAATAGAAGAAGTACCACGAATACGAATACTCATACCTGCTCCGGGATCTCCAGAAGTAGAAGTAATATCTACACCAGACAAACGACCTTGTAAAGCTTGGTCAATAGAAGCAGCTCCTAATTCTTCTAAATCCTTGGCCTGAATTTTTACTGTGGCAATGGTCAGGTTTTTATCAGAGACAGAAAGGTTACCATTATCGGTTCTTCTACCCCCAACTACCACAACGTCGTTCAAAGAGTTGGCGGTATTGGCTTCAATGGCCATATTCAAAGTAGTTCTACCTTTTAAGTCTAGTTCCTCGGTTTTATAACCAATATAGGAGATAGACACTTTGTGATTGGGATTAGAAATTTTAAGGGCATAGTTACCATCAATATCGGTGGTAACACCTCTAACAATTCTTCCGTCTTTGTCCACTTCTGCAACAGACACGTGGGCAATAGGAGACTTGTCTTTTTTATCTGTGATCTTTCCCCTCAATACGGTTTGGGCAGCGGGTGCATCCTGTGCAAATACCGGTTGAAAGCAGGCTGCTAGCAAGGGTAGGAACAAGTAACAAACTAATTTTTTCATATGACTTTGTGTAAATGGGAATTAGGTTTTGGGTAACTGTTCGCTTGGTCTAGTTGGGATTATATTTAAGGTATCCATCAATCAAGTGAATCACACACCTGTCTGCTAGGTTATTGCTGTTGGCAATGACAACGTTGGAGGTTCTATTAAAATTATCCTTGATTTGCATGCTGTTTAAAGCACTTGTAATGTTTATCTGACTAGCGTCACCTGAAGCGTTCTTATATAAGGTTTCAAAAGTTCCCTGTTTTTTACCATCTGGAACTACTGTAGTCTTATTTAGAATATGATTATAGATAAAAGCATTTACAAGATCTCTTTCAGTTTGTAGTGTAGGCGCAAAATTGGGTACGCCGGTAGTTCTATTTCCTGGTAACATTCCATCTTTTACTGCTTGCACAATGGCCGCGTTATTGGGTACAAAAGATGTGTAGAATACACCAGGTTGTACCGTTAAAATTGCTCCAGAAGCCGCTGTGAAAATAGATGCGTTTTTCAGATAAGAAACAAAATTGAAAAACTGAGACGTGGCTGCAGAAGTACCTCCTAGAGTCACCAAATTCAAACCAAAGTTTCTTGTGCTAAAAGTGAGTAGGTTGTCTGCATAATAAACCCTACCATTAAAAGAGGTTTTAGTAGAACTAGTGTTTACCGTATATGCACTGTCTTCAGAACCTGCAGAAGAAAATTTACCATTGTTCCATTTAATATAATCACCAGAAGCTGTTTCTATAATACCGGTTCCGGTAATATTGTCTAACTCACCTGTGGTGATGGGAACAATATGGGAGCCTAAAATTCTTTGAAGATCACTATTGGGTACACTTCCAGAAGTAACGGTTGATGTTCCTGGTCTTGTATAAGTCCAAGCATTTAAAACGGTACTAAAATCATAACCCCTTTTCTTTAATACGGCGTCACTCATCATGATCATCACATATTTAAGAGTTGGGATAGTTATTGTAAAACGATAGCTCTGATCAAGCGCTCTTGTCATTAACAAGTTGGCTGGATCCAAATAAGCCCTTCCATAAATGGTTCTGAATACATTGGGCTCTTGCACTTTGTTTGAACCATAAAAGAAACCATTGCTCAAAACTTTTTTCTCTATAATGTCAGTTGTTGAATTAATAGTTGGTGGTTCGCTTTGTGAATTATTAGTAACTGCAAATTTACTTGGCCACATAGCGGTTTGCCACATATGCGCATTAACAAAATCTTGAATGATTTGTGTTGGGAGCGCATCTAAAGAACTATATCTTTCTAACAATACATTTTGAATATAATTTAATGTAGCCGTATTGTTAGGTGCAACCATAGTGAAGGCATTAGACTGACCATCATTATCCTGCGCCTTTATAAAGTTTTCGTTGTTGGGAGAGAAGCCTGTTGTAGGTGCAAATTGTTTAATGAAAACTGGATCATTTTTTCCAGTTAATAATTTATACCTATAGGTGGCGTCTGCATTGCTCACAAATGATACAATGTATTTGTCCAAGAGTTTTTTGAATTCTGTGTACTGAGCGGTTGTTTTCAGGTGCTGGTCAATACTCTTAGCGGGTAAGATTACTTTGTCGGTTTCATGTATATACCCGTTTTCAGCAACATAATCAGATTTAAGAACAGCCGCATCCATCACATTGAAACCAGTAAAACTGCTATTGGGGTAGAAATAAGTATAGTCAGATGTTGGAAGACCCTTGGCAGTAAAATAGACATCGGTAAAATAGCTAACGTATTTATTGTTGTTGTCATTATTGACAAAACTGTTATTTCTATTAGAACCCAATGCTTTTACTACTGTACCAGTTTTGGTGGTGTCGTCATAAAAACTATTGTAGTTAGCCGTTCTTCTGCGGAAGCTGTTGTTGGGGATCCATCCTGTGTTGGCTTGGTAATCATTTAACCTAGCTTTTGTAAAAGCATTATAGGCTAAAGCATAAGTAACAATCCCTTGTGCGGTAGCAGAATCCAATTTGTCAATTCCTGAAATTCCTTGTTCTGCAAAAAATTTCTGGAAAGCCGCGTCATTGGGCGCAAACATGGTCCAATAACCTGATGCCGCTAGGATATTTTTATATCCGGCCTTGTCTATACAGGCAAGCAAGGAATTAAAATTCCCTTTTTGTTGTAAAACTTGGTAAATAGGTTGAGCCAGGGTATCTGGTCTACCATAAAATTCATCAAATGCCTTTTTCTTACATCCAGTTGAAACAATGGACAAAAGGGTCACGATGACAAGAACGGAACTTAGAACTCTTCTCATAACAATAGCTGTCGTTTGTGTTTATCTTACCGGTGTTTTGGGTAAAACACCGTCCAATTTTTTAAATGACAACTTAGGAGGTTCCGGCCGTATGGGGAATTGCATGAAAATCTCAAGCGGGGCAGATATGGACTTTTGGCAATCGACAAGCAGCTAGTACAACCTTTTAAGTTGTATTTAAGCCCAAATTAACAATTGTCAGTTTTACATCTATCCTGTTGCATCCTGATAGCTACTTAATATTTTATTTTAAGAACTACTCATAAAAGAAAGGGCCACCGGTAATTAGCCGGCAGCCGCTTTTGTTTTAAACCTCGGGGGGAATGGTTAAGGGTGGGGTTTATTTTTCCAATTGCTGTACAATTGCTTTTACATTTTTTTCTATCTCTTTGTCTGTCAATCTTCTAGAATCTGTTTCCATAGTGGTCCAGCCCTGCCAGATGGTTTTATCAGACTGAGCATCCAAAAGGGTCACGGTAAGGGTATGCTCCTGAACCGTTAGAACACTGTTTTGGTACCCCATTAGCGTTGAAGGGTAGTAAACAGGAATCCATCTTCTACTAAAAGGACTGTACAAATACCTGTATTGGGGGTCAGAATAGACGGGACTGCGCTGGTTGCGCTTCTCTTTTTCCACGTCAATTTCATAGACCAATAACACATCAGGGTTTTTCTGGCTTATTTTCCAACCACTGGCTTTTAGGTTTTTGTCAATGCTTTCCTTGATTTTCCTATCAACTAGGTCATTGGTTTTGGCCAAAGGTTTACCGGTATCCTTAGAACTAGGATCTACCCAAGCATAGGTTCTTATTTTTGTAAAGTCTACGGAATCGTCTTTTTGCACCCTTGCGGTGGTACCACAACTGGTTAAGAAAATCAAGACGCTGACCAGGGTCAGAAATCCAAATTGCTTTTTCATAACTTATCTGATTAGGTTAGTAATTTGATTTACTATACCTATCCAATCAGCGTGCCAATAAGTCTTAAATGAAACCTAAAGAAAACCTAAAATCTGTTAATTAGATTGATTATCAAGGTCTTACAATATTGTAAATATCAACCTGTGGCCAGAGATACTGCCCATTGAGCTTTTGTCCAGAGATCTTAAAAACCAGGTTTAGGCCTTTTACAACCTTGCCAAAAGCGGCATAACCCTGGCGGTCTTCGCAGTTTTCGCCGCCAAAATCCAGACCGGGTTGGTTACCAATCACAATGAAAAATTCGGTGCCAGCCGTGCCGGGAGCAGCCCTGGCCAGAGAAATCACCCCTTCTGTATGTAAAATGCCCGTTTCCTTGGTGCTTTCGTGCGGGATCCCCTTAATAGAAACGGCTTTTTTATAATTGGTTTTCCAGATGCCGCCCTGAATTAGTTCGGTTTTGGGGGCATTAGAAGGCTGGTTTTCCATATTCAGGGCCCTGTAAAACCCACTATTAAAGTAAAAACCAGAATCTACATAAGACAGAAAGGCTGCCACGGTTTGGGGCGCTTTTTTAGGGTATAGTTCCAACTCAATCTCGCCATACTTGGTTTGAATAAGCACATGCGGGTTCTCATACACGGGTTTGGGTTTACAACCTAGGAAGAGAGCAAAAAGGATGACTATGGTATAACGCGCGCTCATGGAATAATTTCAAATAGGAAAAATTGGGTGGTTTCAAAGAGTTGAAAGTTATTGTCTGCTACCATGACCAAGGTTTTGTGGCCATTGGG
>CAIZMD010000265.1 GCA_903933995.1 uncultured Bacteroidota bacterium | reverse complement strand
CTTCCATCATATTGATCACTTGGTGGGTGCTATTGGCATCCATCTCCGTGCTATGCGCGTCTTTTAATCCAAGTATATTTCTAGCGTATTCAATTACCGCCATTTGCATACCCAAACAGATACCAAAAAAAGGAAGACCTTTTTCGCGTGCGTACTGCACTGCAACAATCTTACCCTCAATACCCCTTAACCCAAACCCAGGAGCAACCAATAATCCATCCAAACCTGCTAGTTTTTCAATAACATTTTGTTGGGTAATATATTCGCTGTGCACATTCACTACTTCTACCTGTACATCATTAATAGCACCTGCGTGTACAAAGCTTTCCAGAATTGATTTATATGCATCCTGTAACTCAATGTATTTTCCAATCAAACCTACTGTTACCTTGCTTTTGGGATATTTTAATTTATCCAAGAAGCCCTTCCATTTATCCAAATTGGGTTCTTCAAATTTGGTAATATTCAATTTTTTCAAACAGATCAGGTCTAATTTTTGGCGCAACATCAGCAAGGGCACTTCATAAATAGTTGGTGCGTCCATAGCTTCTATTACCGCTTCTGTTTTTACATTACAGAATAGGGCAATTTTGCGTTTTAGGTCATTGTTCAAAGGATGCTCTGTACGGCAAACCAAGATATCGGGATGCACACCAGTTTCACTAAGCATTTTGACACTATGCTGAGTAGGTTTGGTTTTGAGTTCCTTGGCTGCTTTTAAATAAGGAATCAAGGTTAAATGCACTACCATCAAGTCTTCATCTGGCAATTCCCATTGCAATTGTCTAACGGCTTCAATAAAGGGAAGACTTTCAATATCACCCACGGTTCCACCTATTTCTGTGATAACTATATCATAAGTATCTCCCTCACCCAATAACAACATTCTGCGTTTGATTTCATCGGTGATATGCGGAACAACCTGAACGGTTTTTCCAAGGAAATCTCCAGCGCGTTCCTTATTGATCACGGTTTGGTAGATTCTACCCGTAGTTACGTTATTGGCTTGAGACGTATAAGTACTCAAAAAGCGCTCATAGTGACCAAGATCCAAGTCAGTTTCAGCACCGTCTTCTGTTACATAACATTCCCCATGTTCATAGGGGTTTAGGGTTCCAGGATCTACGTTGATATAGGGGTCAAATTTCTGGATGGTTACTTTTAAACCACGCGCTTGTAGCAATTTTGCTAGCGAAGCTGCTATAATTCCTTTACCCAAACTACTGGTTACGCCACCAGTAACAAAAATGTACTTAGCCATATGACGGTTATTATGCTTTATAGTGCCTAGGCACCGGTTCTATTTTTTGATGAATGCCATATCTAATGGCCCGCCTCACTTTCTTGACTCTACCGAGCCCATTTTGAAAAAACAAAATAGTACTTACAGGGCCTCCTGCAGTTGCCAAATGAATTGTTCAGTAAATTGACCTAGGGAAATAATGTTGACTAAAATTCTCAGCGGTCATACAAAACTAAGCCAAAAAAACCGTTGAAAAAAAATACCTGAGGCAAAACAACCATCCCCTGAGCAGAAGTGTTAATTTGAAGTGCAAATCTTTCCCGTAAAAAATCACATTATGAAAAAAATCCTTTTTTTAACCTTGGCTGCATTGTCTACCGCTGCCTTTCTGGGTTATCGTCACAAAGCGCCTGAACCTCAGATCTTAAGTCCTGAATGTTATGTCAGCTGTTATAATGCTGATATCAGGGACCAATACAGAGAAGAAGCCAATACCATGGCATTTGCCAATTTGCACCCCAAGCCCCTTCCCTTTCAATTGGAAGACGCCATTGGTAAATCAGTCACATTCAAAGCTGCCGATGGTTCAACCGCCATGGGTTATGAAATAAAAGCAAAGAAAAAATCAGATAAATGGGTATTTGTGATCCAAGAATGGTGGGGTTTGAATGATTATATAAAAAGAGAATCTGACAACTTATATAAAGAACTGGGCGATGTGAATGTGTTGGCCCTTGATATGTACGATGGTAAAGTAGCCGCAACCCCAGATTCTGCTATGAAACTGGTACAAGCTGCCAAAACAGATAGATTAGAAAACATTATCAAAGGAGCATTGGGATATGCTGGTTCTAAAGCCAAAATCTATACCATTGGTTGGTGCTTTGGAGGTATGTGGAGTTTACAAACTGCTTTGCTAGCAGGCCAACAAGCAGCTGGCTGTGTTATGTATTATGGCAGACCAGAAAATAACCTAGAAAAACTCAAAGGTCTTAACTGCGATGTAATTGGCTTCTTTGGCAACAAAGACCGTAGCCCATCACCTGAAATAGTTAACAAATTTGAGCAAGACATGGCTAGTTTGGGTAAAAAATTAACTGCCAATAAATACGAAGCAGGTCATGGTTTTGCCAATCCTTCCAATCCTTCTTTCAATAAAGAAGCAACAGAAGACGCCCATGCTAAAGCGATAGCATTTTTGAAAGCGCACTAATCTCATTAAGCATTTTATAAAAAAGCCGGACCGATCATATCGGGCCGGCTTTTCTATTTCTAATATTTTCTTCCAAAACATTCTTCACTCTTCACTCTTCACTTTTTTCTTCCCTTTCTTCACTCTTCACTCTTCATTTAATTTACATATCACTCAAGATCTTCTTATAACTAGTTACTATTCCCTTGATCAGCGATGAACTAAAACCTTGGTGTTCCATTTCATTTAAACCGGCAATGGTGCAGCCCTTAGGCGTAGTTACTTTATCTATCTCTTGTTCAGGATGGGTATTTTTTTGCAATAGTAATTCAGCAGCACCTTTCACGGTTTGTGCTGCAATTAAGGAAGCCACTTTGGCGCTAAATCCTATCTCAATACCACCTTGAATATTCGCTCTAATATATCTCATGGCATAAGCAGTTCCACAAGCACCAAGTACCGTTGCGGCGTCCATGAGTTTTTCTTCAATAAACACAGATTTACCCAATTGGTTAAATGCTTCACTAACAAATGCATTTTGTGCTTCGCTAGCATTGGTTGCACAAATACAGGTCATACTTTCTTGTATGGCAATAGCGGTATTGGGCATGGCCCTAAACAAAGGAAATGCATCACCAATGATCTCTTGAATATCTTTGATCCAAACCCCTGTTACAACACTTACAATAGCATGCTGATCTTTGTTCAGCACCGGTTGTATTTGTTGCAATACTTCTTTAATCTGAAAAGGTTTGATGGCTAAGATGATCCATTGTGCATTGGATACGGCACTCAAGTTATCATTGGAAATGGTCACTCCTTTTTCTGCTAAGTGTTGAATGGTTTCCAGATTGCGCTTAGTAACTGTTAATTGTTGCGGCAAAACAAAACCACTATTGATCAATCCCTCTGCAATAGCAGAACCCAAGTTTCCTCCTCCAATAATGGCAATTTGCTGCTTCATGTGTAATAATCTATGCTTAGTAATAAATCAGTTCTTTCAAATAATTTCTGACATAATCATCCACTCCAGCTTCTAAACTATAAAATGGTTTGTCATATCCAGCATCGCGCAGCTTCTGCATATCTGCCTCAGTAAAATACTGGTATTTGTCTCTGATGTCAAGAGGCATGTCAATAAAAACAATATTGGGTTCCAAGTCTAATCCCCTGAAGCTGGCAATGGCCAGGTCTTCAAAACTTCTGGCAATACCGGTACCAAGATTGTATAACCCACTCTTGGCAACACCCCATTGTTGATGCACCATTAACTGAGACATCCAACCAATCACTTCAAGCAAGTCTTTTACATAGACAAAATCGCGCAGCTGTTGTCCATCTTGAAAGTCTGGGCGATGACTTTTGAATAATTTCACCTGGCCGTTCTCACGAATCTGTTTTACAGAATGCCAAATCACACTGGCCATTCTTCCTTTATGGTATTCATTGGGACCATACACATTGAAGAATTTTAATCCAGCCCAAGAAGGTGGGGCACTTGTTTGTAACAATGCCCATTTGTCAAATTCATTCTTACTAATCCCATAAGGATTTAGTGGCTTCAATTGGTCTACAATATGGTGATCATCTTTATAACCAAGTGCGCCATCACCATAAGTGGCTGCAGAAGAAGCATAGACCAATGGAATATTTTCCTTCACGCATAAATGCCAAATCTCTTGAGAGTAAACAAGATTTAGTTCCTCGTGAATGGCATAGTTGAATTCTGTGGTATCCGTTCTGGCACCCAAATGTATGACAAGGTCAATTTTTGGTTGATGCATTTCAACCCAATCAAAAAATGATTGCCTTTCTACCAAATGAGCATAGGCTGTTTTTTCCCAATTGGGTCTTTTTGCCTCTACCCCAAAATCATCTACCAAAATCAAGTTTCTAAACCCTTGACCATTCAGCCAAGACACCATGCAACTACCAATAAATCCGGCAGCGCCTGTTACTACAATG
>CAIZMD010000264.1 GCA_903933995.1 uncultured Bacteroidota bacterium | reverse complement strand
CAATGGTACTCTCATATTGTGGATCCCAGAAATGGCCAACCCGCTAACCAAATTATCAGTGCTACTGTTGTTGCCCCTAATGCTACAGACGCGGGCGCCTTGGCCACTGCATTTAATTTATTAACTCCTGCAGAATCCATAGCACTTGCCGCTGGCTTACCTGGTGTTGCATATTTGATCCTAACCAGAGATGGACAAAAATTTGAAAGTGCCAATTGGAAAGAATTACAAATTGCAACTGAAACTCCAGAGCATAAGGATTTTGCCAATACAGAAAAAGAATGGAAAAATGAAATAGTCATCAACTTAGAATTGATGCAACAAGCCGGTTTTGCCAAAAGACCATTTGCAGCCATTTGGGTAGAAGACGCTGAGAAGAAAACGGTGAAGACCATTGCACTTTGGTTTAATAAACCAAGATGGGTTCCAGATATGCGTGAGTGGTATAGAAAAAATGGCGAGACCATGAAAGCCAATCCTACTAGCTTTAGCTCTGTTACCAGTGCTACTAGATCTGCTGGTAAATACACTATGAAATGGGATGGCAAGGACGATGCTGGCAATATTCTTCCAGCAGGAAACTATACTATTTATATGGAAGTTGTTAGAGAACACGGTGGATATGATTTGTTGCATCAAGAAGTTGAGTGCAAGAAAAAAGACCAGAGTTTTACTTTACAAGGTGTCAAAGAAGTTAGTTCAGTACTAATTGAATTCAAGAAAAAATCATAAGTCAAGTTTTATTGTGGGTAATATCAATCAGAAAAAAAGTCCAGCTGGCATTAAGTGGAATAGAAAATTTGCCGAAGCATCTAGGTGGTTGCATATCTATGTTTCCATGATCAGCTTTGCTATTGTATTATTCTTTTCAGTTACCGGCATTACACTTAACCACCCCGACTATTTTGCGGGCGAGATGAAAGAGACCCATGAAAAGGGTCAAATGAACAAAGCTTGGGTAAATCTGACCGATACGGCAAAAATTGCCAAACTAGAAATGGTTGAACTCTTGCGTAAACAACATGGGATAAAAGCCCCTGTTACTGAATTTAGAATGGAAGAGCAGCAATGCGCTATTTCTTTTAGAGGCCCTGGTTATGCTGCCGATGCATTTGTTAATAGAGCAGATGGTAGTTATGAAATTACTTTATTAAAAGCTGGCGCGATAGGTATTTTGAATGACCTGCACAAAGGAAGAGACTCTGGGGCTAAATGGGCTGTCTTGATAGACGTTTCGGCCATTCTCATGATTGTTATTTCATTGACGGGCATTATTCTATTGCTATATATTAAACGCAAACGTATTAGTGGCATTGCTTGGGCCTTAATTGGTCTAGTATTGTCTTTCTTGGTTTACAAGCTCTGGGTTTAATCCTTTTTTCAAATAACTGTCTTCTTCAAAATACCCGCTAGCGGGTATTTTGCTTTTACTGCCTAAGCCTACTTTCATTTTATCAAAAAACTGATAAAAATGAAACAAGTAATCCCTATTATCCTTGGCCTATGTTTTACATTCATGGCTAATGCACAGAAAAAAGACCTCACGCATTTCTATTTCACAGAAACCTTTCTAGAAGGATTTACCAAGCAAGCTCCAACAGCGGAACAGTCAAAAGACTGTGACCTAATATATCAGTCAAATGACAAGATTGCACAAATCAGGTATTCTTTTAGACCAGACATGAAAGACGTGGCACCTGCTTCAGTGGAAACCTATGCAACAGCCCTGTTTTTAAACCAATCAGCTAGTCTGAATCCCAATAACTTGAAAATGATGCAGCACAATCCAGAAAGTGTCAAAGGAGATTACGCAGGCACATCTGGATATTTTGCACTATTTGAAACCAACAAAAATTTCAGTGCTGAATATCCTGTTTGTCTAGCTTTTTATATCTACAAAGAAAAAGTAGGCGCATTTGTGATTTACTTATTGGCTAAAAGTCAAGAAGATATTGGTAAGAGCAATTATGCTCAGGCACTTGGTGGCAATATGATCAAATTCAAATAAACTAAAATTAGCATTACTATGAAACAAGGGTTTAGCCTAAAACTATTGTTTGCTTTGGCTTTTATGGCAATGGCACAATTATTACTAGCACAGGATCTTACTAAAGATTATTGGTATCCTGTAATTGTAAAAGGCAAAATGGGGTATATAGATAAAACGGGTAAATTAAAAATTAATGCAGCTATAGAAAGACCTCCAAGTTATAGCATGGACAATGTGCACACAGATTTTATTGTAGTTGGAAACACCAAAAAAGTGCTCTACAACCGTCAAGCTAAAATTGTCATTGACAAATATTATAGTGATAT
>CAIZMD010000263.1 GCA_903933995.1 uncultured Bacteroidota bacterium | reverse complement strand
TGTTGGTCTCCATTAAATTTATTGATATTGGTCTGCGCGTCAAAACGCTGATCCGTTCCTACGCCAGCAGCAACTTTGCGAAACAGCGATTTATTCCTGTCTTTTTTGAGTTTGAGGTTGATGGCTTTTTCAGATTGACCATCGTCCACTCCTGTAAATGCAGCCCTATCAGATTTCTTGTCAAAAACCTGCACTTTATCTACCGCATCTGCGTCTAAATTCTTGGTGGCCAGTTTTGGGTCACCTGTAAAAAATTCTTTGCCATTAACCAATACCCGATTAATTTTTTGTCCATTCACGCGCACCGTTCCATCAGCGTCTACCACTACTCCAGGCAGTTTCTTGAGCAGGTCTTCTACAACAGCATTGGGTTGGGTCTTAAAATTTTCTGTATTGAATTCAAGTGTATCGTTGTTCATGACAACGGGTGCCCTTTTGGCATTTACCGTAACAGCAGAAGCGCTGTTCACATCTGTCATAGCCATGACACCAAGATAAACTGTTTCTCCCTCTTTTAAATTTATAGGCACCCATACCGGTACAAATCCCACATAGGAAGCAGATACCAAATAATTGCCTTTGGCGATATTCTTTATTTGAAATCCACCCGTTGAGTCGGCCCTCATAAAACTAATCAAAGAAGAATCCTTTGCCTGAACTAGTGATATGGTTGAATAGGAAAGTCCACGCTTGGAAGCGGTATCCATTACTATTCCCTTAATATTGCCTGTTGGCTTTTGTGCGTTGGTTACTAAAAAACAACAGGTTGCTAGTAACAACAATAAAAATCGATTCATCCAATTAGTTTGGCTAAAACTACTGCAACCTATTCAAAACAAGTGTTAATGAATATGGGCCAATGGTTAATCAAGGTTAATGGTTGGGCTTATTAGCCAATATGGTTTCTATGGCGTCTAACTCCTCAACACTAAAGGACTTGTTTTTAAGTGCGTGTAAATTGTCATCCAATTGTGCCACAGAACTTGCTCCAATTAATACAGATGTAACGCGTTGGTCTTTTAATAACCAAGCGATGGCCATCTGTGCTAGTGACTGATTTCTGCGTTCTGCAATATTTTGTAAGCCTTGTAATTGACCCAATAATTCAGGTGTAATTGCAGAACTTTGAAGTGCACCATGCTCTTTTCCAGCCCGAGAATCAGCAGGAATGCCTTTTAAATACTTATTGGTTAATAATCCCTGAGCCAATGGTGAAAAAGCAATACATCCCACTCCTTTATCTTTCAAAACATCCATTAAACCTTCTTCTACCCATCTTACCAGCATGCTGTATTTTGGTTGATGAATCAAACAAGGGGTACCAGAAGCTTTGAGTATTTCTATAGCTTTTGCTGCAAGATCTGCTGGGTAATTTGAAATCCCTACATATAGGGCTTTCCCTTGTTGAACCGCAGAAGTAAGCGCTCCCATGGTTTCTTCTAAAGGCGTTTCCGGATCAGGTCTATGTGAATAGAAAATGTCTACATAGTCTAAATCCATCCTTTTCAAACTTTGGTCCAAACTAGACAACAAGTATTTTCTGGATCCCCATTCTCCATAAGGTCCTTCCCACATATGATATCCAGCCTTGGTAGAAATAATCATTTCATCGCGATAGCCGGCAAAATCCTTTTTTAAAATAATACCAAAATTTTCTTCTGCTGATCCAGGA
>CAIZMD010000262.1 GCA_903933995.1 uncultured Bacteroidota bacterium | reverse complement strand
CTAGCAGTATCAAGATTTTCCAAATCCAATTCCCATCTGTTTCAAACAAAGGCAGGGCTTGCTCTACCACCATTTTTACATTTAGAAAAATCAGAACTGTTGCTACTAGCCATGAAGCAATTTTGGTTGGTGTTTTGATGGCAAACTCACCCATGGTATGTTTATCACTAACAAAATGAATCAGTGGTATAACAGCAAAACCTAGTTGCACACTTAGTATTACTTGACTAAGTACCAATAAGGCGTCAATTTTATCATTACCATAAATTAGAATAGTCAATACCGCAGGTGTAATAGCAATTAACCTAGTAATCAGCCTTCTCAACAATGGATTGATCCTCAGTTTCAAATAGCCTTCCATTACAATCTGCCCTGCTAATGTACCTGTAATGGTACTACTTTGACCAGCCGCAATTAGAGCTACAGCAAAGAGCACGGGTGCTAACTTACTACCTAATAAGGGAGCCAATAATTGATGGGCGTCTTCTATTTTGGCAACCTGGGTATTCCCTGTACTAAAAAAGACAGAAGCCGCTAATACCAGAATAGCGGCATTTACAAAGAATGCTGCATTGAGCGCAATGGTACTATCAATCATATTGTACTTGAGTGCGCGTTTGATGCTTTGTGCGTCTGGTTTGATTTTGCGGGTTTGTACCAAGGCAGAATGTAAATACAAATTATGGGGCATTACCGTTGCCCCAATGATACCCACTGCAATGTATAGGGCATTGTTATTGAGCATGCCTGGAATAAACCCCTTGGCCACCAAACTCAAATCTGGTTTAGCAAGAAAAATCTCAATTAAAAAAGACAGGCCAATAATAGCTACCAATGCAATAATAAAAGCTTCTAATTTTCGAATCCCATAGCGTTGCAACCAAAGCAAGATTAAGGTATCCAATACCGTTATCCCTACTCCCCAGATCAAGGGCAAACCTGTTAACAGATAGATTCCCAATGCCATACCCAACACTTCTGCTAAGTCACAAGCGGCAATAGCCACTTCTGCAAATACATATAGACTAAAATTGACCAAGGGTGGATAGACTTCTCTATTGGCCTGCGCCAAGTCCCTTCTTCTTACAATACCCAATCTGGCACTCAATCCCTGTAACAACAAGGCCATTAAATTACTCATCAATAATACCCAAATTAGGCTGTAACCAAACTGTGCTCCACCTTGCAAATCGGTAGCCCAATTTCCGGGATCCATATATCCCACACTGACCAAATATGCTGGTCCTAAAAATGCCAAAATTCTACGCCATCCTTTTGGAGCATTGGTGGTATCTACCGTTTCATGCACTTCTCCTAAGGATTGCTCCATATCTCTTCTATTTCCTTGCATTCTAAATGGTTTTTACAAATAATGCCTGAGCTAATTGCTGGCTAATGGTAATATTGCCTCTTCCCTCTAATTGTATTTCTAAAGAATGATCAAATTCAAATTTGCATTGCACTTCTAATCTTGTTCCAATCAGTATTTGCTTGTGTTTGAGCAGTTCCAAAAGTTCAGGAGACTGACTACCAACACTACATACTTCGGCTTTGGTATGCGGTTTCAAATCCAATAAATTTACTTGTCTTAAAGAGAGCATGACACCATTACTATCTGGTATGGGATCTCCATGTGGATCAAACCTGGGATTACCCAAAAACTGATCTAGTTTGTCTACTAATTTTTTGCTGCTAATATGCTCCAATTCCTCTGCTACTTCATGTACTTCATCCCATCCAAATTGAAGTTTGTCTACTAAAAAAGACTCCCATAACCTATGTTTACGCACAATTTCAAGTGCCAATTTTCTACCCTCACTGCTCAATCTTACCCCTTGATAAGGTTTATACAACAACAATCTCTTGGAAGTCAATTTTTTGAGCATATCAGTAACCGAAGCCGGTTTGGTATGAATATTAGCCGCTAATTGATTGGTACTAACCGTTCCATCAGCTTCCTGCAAATGAAAAATGGCTTTGATATAATTCTCTTCTGAAACGGTAAGATGCATTGTTCTGAAAAATATTTTTAGACAAATCTAAATAATTTTATTGGGTTAAAACTAACTTAATCGGCTACTACCATTGAAACACTTATTTTTATGCAAATAATACAGTATGCTCAGTCGAATGCTCTGCTTCTTACTCATCCTTTTGGTTTCCTGTGGGGAGAAAAAAATTGATTTATCTGGGGAAGTAGCTTTAAAACCCAAAGAATTCCTGAGTGTATTTCCTGTGATTCCAGGTAATTTTCAAGCCGCCGATAGCAATTTTATTAAGTTGGCAGATAGCAGTAAGATTGGGATGAAAGCCATTTTACAGTTTGTACCAGATTCAGCTGTAACAAGTTTAATTGGAAAGGATAAAAAAGCCATTTTTCAACCAGTTGGACAGATCTTGAAAGAGAAAGAAACTTATTTATTAGTCAATATAAAATTGAAAAGAAAATGGGTAATGGCCGTGATTGTTTTAAATACAAAAACCAATGCCTATTTGGCTTCCAAGCTTTTGTTAGACGATAGTGTTGCTGATGAATATATTCATGCTGTTGCTGTAAACAGGGAACCAACCTTCTTATTAGGAAGAGAAAAACCTGGAAAGGATAATATTACCCAATTTACCCGAATTGGATGGGTCTATGCCTCTGATGTTGGTTTCATGGTGGTGATCAATGATTCAAATGAAGCTCCAAGCAAATCAGAGATTATCAATCCCATAGATACTTTACCACGCAAATTCAAATACAGTGCAGACTATGCACAAGACAAGAAGAATTTTATTTCTATTAGAGATGGTAAT
>CAIZMD010000261.1 GCA_903933995.1 uncultured Bacteroidota bacterium | reverse complement strand
TCTCCATTTTGAGATTTCTGTCCGTATACTTCAAAATCATACGAATATTTACGGTCTAATTCTTTGTCTCTTTTCCAAATGTCAAGCCAAACATTTACCACAGCATTTGGCATTTCTCCTTTTGCAACAAATTTTTCAAAATTGTCTGCATTAAATTCTCGTCCAATAAGTTCGGAAGGAATATCGTCAAGTGTCGAAACAGGAACTCCGATTATTGTTGTGTATTCATCTGTAAAATCACTTTTGTAGTCTGTATAAATCGAAAGAACAATGTCAGAAACCTTGTTTGGTATTTTGTTAAATATATTTTGAGCATAAAACTGTCCCCAAAGATTTGTCAAGTCTTGTTGGGATTGATTGTCTTTATTAGTTGGTCTTTTCGAAATTCCAATTATTTTAAATCCGTTTGTCATAGTTTATCTACTGTAATTATTCTGTAATTGTTTGAGTTTATGGTTACTCTTATTTGTTTTTCTGGGTTTGTTGCGTAATAGTTTTTTCCAATTTTCATAAAATTACCTTCATCTGTTTTAGCAAGTAATTTGTAAATTATTTTTTCAATATCTTTTTTTGAAAAACTTGTTTTCAGTTTTTTATTTATTCGTACATAAACAAGTTCTGTATAACAAATATTGTTCAAAATTTTAGATTTGTCTATATCCATCTAAGGCAGCTTGGTTGTTAAAAATGTTTCGGTTCACTTGCCACCAACGCTTAAAAGTACGCATAACCCCTCACATCATAAATAACTTCAATGGGAATTTTGGGAATCAATTTTGGATTGATTTGATTATGGGTATCTGCAGAGGTGGTGGAGATATTGGAAAAGCGCGGGGTGGGGGAGTGAAGTGAGATATTAGGGAAACGCGGGATTGAGAAGGGTGGGTGGTGGGTAAATGAGGGAGAAGATATATGGGGTAGTTGACTTTTATTATTATTCCCATTTTAGACGGTCTAGGGGGCTTTGAATATTGCCCAGGCTTTTGATGCTGACATGGGTGTAACGCATGGTGGTTCGGATACTGTTGTGGCCCAAGAGTTCTTGAATGTAGCGGAGGTCGGTGCCTGCTTCCATTAAATGGGTGGCATAGCTGTGGCGAAGCATGTGGATGCTGCCTTTTTTTTGGATGCCCGCGGCTTGTTTGGCATCTTGAATAATTTGTTGAGTACTGCGCGCACTATAGGGGCCGCCATTGGGGTTTTCAAAAAGATAAACTTTTGGTTGATAGGCCAAATGATATTCAAGCAACGTAATTAAAAGTACTTGTGAGAGTGGAACCATCCGGTCTTTCTTTCCCTTGGCGCCGCGTATATGGATCATCATGCGTTTACTATCTATATCCGTAATTTTCAAACCCACAATTTCACTCACGCGCAATCCGCCTGCATATCCGGTCATGAGTATGCACTTGTGTTTGAGGTTGGGCATTTTGCTAATCATGTCTACCACTTCTGATTCTGCCAGAATGCTCGGTAACTGATAGGGTTTCTTAGGTCTTGGCAGGTCATAAAATTCGGTGGCCCTTTCCAATACTTTTTCAAAATAGAATTTAATGGCATTGACGGTGGTATGTATTTTGGTTTCGGAACAGCCTTGTTTTTCCAAGAGCCATAATAAATAACTCAAGACCTGAGGTTTGGTTAATTTACTCACTGGTTCTTTGCCCAAGAGCCGCAAGAGTAAATGGAATTCTGTACAATAATTTCGAATGGTATTGGGGCTATACCCCTTTAAGATCAAAAGGTCTTTGAACTGGGCATATGCCTGTAGGTTGGCCATCTCTAAAGGAAATTCCAGCATCAGTTTGGCCGTTGCTCCTGAAAGTTTTTCTTGGGTTGGTGCAACCAAGGTTTTGCGCTGCTCCAAATATTGTTTTAACTCGTCAGTATCTAATTGGGCTTGTCCTTCAAATGCTTTTTTGGCTGCCTCATATGCTGCGCGATGGCAGGGCAAATACCAACAATTTTGTTCATGTGTCCACCTCGCTCCAGGTAGGCTTTTGGCAATGATTTCCAGCACCGTATTTTTCTTGAAAACCATTCCCATGCACTCCATCCCCCTATGAAAAAAGGGGCGTAATAATATCAGCGGTAAGCTGGATCTTGTAAGGGCGTCATTGCTCATAGCAATTATTTTCTCTTACAAGATCCAAGAAATGCTGC
>CAIZMD010000260.1 GCA_903933995.1 uncultured Bacteroidota bacterium | reverse complement strand
TTCAGGAAAGGGTTCTATGCAACACTTGCATGAAACCTTACCTACATCTCCACAAGGATGGGCCATAGTAGGTGCTTATATGGCGGCCATTTCAGGTGCGTTTTGGGGATACGATGGTTGGAATAATATTTGTTTTGTAGCAGGGGAGGTAAAAAATCCGCAGCGCAATATTCCCCGCAGTTTATTCTTAGGCTTGAGCTTTTGCATACTGGTATATACGCTTGTCAACCTGGCTTATATCTATGTATTGCCCATTGGTCAATTGGCTGCTTCTCCCTTTGTGGCTTCGGAAGCAGCAACGGTTACTTGGGGATTAATAGGCGGATCCTTGATTGCATTATTAGTAATCCTATCAACCCTAGGTTCAACCAATGCCAATGTACTATCAACGGCAAGGGTTACTTATGCCATGGGCGATGGTAATAGACTATTTGCTTGGGCTGGAAAGACGCAGCCTAAGTTTCAAACACCAGGCAATGCCTTGTGGTTGAATGCAAGTTGGACAGTAGTGTTGATCATCAGTGGTTCTTTTGATATGCTCACCGATATGCTCATTTTTGTGAGCTGGTTTTTTTATGGCATGAGTGGACTAGGGGTGTTTTTATTGCGAAGCCGAATGAAAGATTTTCCGCGTCAGTACAAGGTTTGGGGCTATCCCTTAGTTCCCATTTGTTTTGTAGCATTTGTGGCTTTCTTTTTGTGCAGCACCTTGATTACAGATATCCAACACTATAGAGACGGTAGCGCACCCATTATCAATTCTTTATTGGGTTTGCTGATAACAGCTATTGGTATACCGGTCTATTTTCTTTCTAAAAAGAAAGGGGCTTCAGCCTAATTTAAGCTGCTACTTAGGAATGAAAATATTCTGCCAGCTTTTTTCTAACTTACTATTTCTAAATGCTTGCCATGAAACTGTTCAAACGCATCTTACTTGCTTTGTTGATTCTTCTTGTTGTTGCCGGAGCCGGCAGCTATTTTTATTTGCAAAATTTAAAACCGGACTATAATGCCAACCTGCAATTGCCGGGCTTGAGTGCAGAAGTAGAAGTGCTTTATGACAATTATGCCATACCGCATATTTATGCACAGAATGAAGAAGACCTCTTCTATGCATTTGGTTATGTACACGCGCAAGACCGTTTGTTTCAAATGGAAATGCTACGCCGATTAGCCGATGGCAGATTGGCAGAACTCTTTGGTGACAAGGCTTTGGCCTCTGACAAGTTTTTTAGAATGCTCAGTTTTAGAGAGCAAGCCAAACTCACATTGGCAGAAGTTTACAAAGATCCCAACGCGCCATTTGTAAAAGCTGCCAAAGCTTATTTAAAAGGCATTAACCAATATATTAAAGCGGGCAAGACACCAATTGAATATACCATTGCTGGCATTCCAAAAACGGAATTCACCATGGAAGACATGGAGATCATTGTGGGTTTTATGGGTTATACTTTTGTGGGTGCCTTCCGTGCAGAAGCAGTTGCCACCACCATTGCCAGCAAATTTGGCATGGACTATTTTAATGATGTTTTGCAAAATTGGCCCGATAGTACCCAGTTGATTCCGGTGCAAGCTTCTGAGAAAGCATCGCTGCAAGCATCTGCTAAAAACCTGACCAGCATGGCTGCACAGGTAGGAAGACTGCAAGAGAACCTACCTTATCCTCCCTTCTTTGGTTCCAATGGTTGGGTGATTGCGGGTTCAAAAACTAAGTCCGGCAAACCCATTCTTTCAAACGATACGCATATCGCTTTTGCACAACCATCGGTTTGGTATGAAGCGGAATTAGAATGCCCTGGCTATAAAGTCTATGGTAATTTCTTAGCAGGTACGCCTGTTCCCGCACTGGGTCATTCAGACAAAGGTGGATGGGGACTCACCATGTTTGAAAATGATGACGCTGATTTTTATAAAGAGAAAGCCAACCCCGCCAATGCCAATCAGGTTTGGTATAAAGACCATTGGGAAGACTTGACAGTGCGCAAAGAAACCATTAAAGTAAAGGGCGGCCCTGATGAAATTTTTGAAGTAAAAAAATCCAGACATGGCTATCTTATGAATGGTGCATTTGATGGTGTAAAAGAGATTGCTGATCCTATAGCACTTTGGTGGGTCTATCACCAATTTCCATCCAGACATTTACAAGTGTTCTATAATCTAAGTCATGCCAGCAACGCAGCCGATGCTGCTGTTGCGGTAGAACCATTAACCGCTCCTGGTTTGAATTTTATGTGGGGCGATACGGCTGGAAATATTGCTTGGTGGGCTGCGGGTAAATTACCCATTAGACCAGCACATGTAAATCCTCAACTCATCTTAGATGGTTCCACTGGATTGGATGATCCACAAGGTTGGCTTGACTTTAAACAGAACCCACAGATCCTTAATCCCGCTCGTGGCGTGTTGTATACGGCCAATAACCAACCAGAAGACATGGGAACAGGATTGGTACCGGGATATTATGTACCCGCTAATCGCGCAAAGCGCATAGAGGAATTGGTTTTCACCGATAAAAAAGACTGGGATGAAGAGAGTGTTCGTGCTACTATCAATGATGTCACCAGTAGTACTTATCCGCCATTGTTAGCTAAGATCTTGCCCTTGGTGAACCAAGAACAATTGAGCCCATCGGCGCGCAATGCCATGAGTATTTTGCGCAAATGGGATGGATCTCATGGACTAGAAAATATTGAACCAGCCATCTATTACAAATTCAATTACCTGATTTTGAAATATGCCATGGAAGACGAATTGGGTGCAGAAACTTTT
>CAIZMD010000259.1 GCA_903933995.1 uncultured Bacteroidota bacterium | reverse complement strand
GGCAATGGCCATATATTGATATAGTATTGACTTGGCAGGATTCACGCCTTCAATGCCAAACTCCTGGCCAAACTTGTCTGAAAAAGTAATCAGGATTCCAATCACATACCAAACCGGCAAACCAATGACAACGCCTTTTAAGTATCTATAAAATCTTTCGCGCTTGGTAAACAACATGAGAAAATTACCGCGCTCAACAGCACTGTTTTTTACTTCACCGAACATACCACTCTCAGAAATTTTTACGCGCAAGACCAACAAACAAAGACCCATGGCGCCGCCAATATAATAACAGATACGCCAGTCTTGAAAGTGATCATAGACAAAGAAAGCGGTGATGGCTCCAAACACACCAACAGTGGCAATAATGGTAGCACCAATACCGCGTTTTTCTTTAGACAGCATTTCATTCACAAGGGTAATACTAGCACCCAATTCACCAGCCAATCCTAGGCCTGCAATAAAACGCATCCAAGTATATTGTTCCACGGTTTGCACCATGCCATTGGCGATATTAGCTAGAGAGTACAACAGTATGGAACCAAATAAAACACTTAGTCTTCCTTTCTTGTCTCCCATAATGCCCCAGGCAATTCCCCCAACCAAGAGCCCAATCATTTGAACACTAATGATCAGCTCACCCTTGCTCAATACCTGATCCGGTGTAAGACCCAAAGATGCTAAACTGGGTTTTCTAACGATACTAAAAAGGAGTAAATCATAGACGTCTACAAAAAAGCCCAAAGCCCCCACAATAACGGGCAAGGACAAAACCGCAATCTGTTTTCCGGATCCTTGTTGCATGCTGTATTAGGCTGTTTTCTTTTTGTTGAAAAGCAGTTTGAAAATCACAGGGGCGGTGGTTACAAATACAATACCCAACACTATTACTTCTAAGTGTTGTTTTAAATCAAACCCAAACTGAGAGAGGATCCAGATTTGTAAAAAATGTCCGCCCACCAACATGCTAAATACCCAGGCCACAGAACCAATGATATTAAAGAGCATGAATTTCTTTTTGTCCATTTGAACTATACCAGCCACAATGGGTGCAAAGGTTCTGATGATGGGAATAAACCTTGCAATGATTATGGCGCCACCTCCATGCTTTTCATAGAATTCATGGGCCTGTTCTAGATAATGTTTTTTAAACAATAAATTTTCTTTCCAACCATACATGGCTGGCCCCACTTTTTTACCAAACCAATAACCTGTAGCGTTTCCTGCAATACCAGCAGAGGCAATTAATACCATCAGCACCATCAGGTCTAAGAATTCATTGCCTGTAGGTATAAATTCATTGGCCAAATTGGTACTATAAATACCGGCAACAAACAAGAGACTATCGCCCGGCAAAAAGAATCCAGCAAACAAACCTGTTTCTGCAAAGACTACAAATAAAATTAACCAAAGCCCACCGTGTTCAATATAAAACTGGGGTTGTAATAACTGACTCCAATGAAATGCGGTGGACAAGAATATCTCTAACATAATATTTTCTTAAACAGTTTCAACAGGGTTTTCCAATGCATTCTCCCATTTGCTGACAACTGTTGTGGCTAGGGCGTTTCCTAACACATTGGTTGCAGTACGGAACATGTCGCAAAAATGGTCAATGGGTAAAATTAGGGCAATCCCCTCGGGTGGAATATTAAACATGGCGCAGGTAGCGGTTACCACAACTAAACTAGCTCTTGGCACGCCCGCAATTCCCTTGCTGGTTAACATCAACACAATCAGCATGGTAAACTGTGTACCATAGTCTAAATGAATATTATACGCTTGCGCAATAGCGATGCTGGCAAATGTCATATACATCATACTACCATCCAGGTTAAAGGAATAACCCAGTGGAAGAATGAATGCCACAATTTTATCCTTGCATCCAAATTTCTCCAATTCTTCTGTGAGTTTTGGAAATACTGCTTCACTACTGGTAGTACTAAAGGCAATAATCAAAGGAGGGAAAATGGCTTTTAATAATTGGGGAAGACGCTTTCCTAAGATGATAAATCCTACTATTAATAAGATCAACCAAAGAATGGCAATCCCAGAAATAAAATAGAGTAAGTACTTACCATAAAATACAAAGACTTCTAAGCCCTTGGTAGCAATGACTGCAGAGATAGCACCAAATACACCCAGTGGGGCAAAATTCATCACATAGCCCACCATTTTCAAGATCACGTGTGCCACGGCATCTAATCCCTTTACCACCACTTTGGCTTTTTCTCCCATGGCGGCAGTAGCAATACCAAAGAAAATACTAAAGATGACCAATTGTAGAATCTCATTATTGGCCATGGCTTCAAAAACCGATTTGGGGAATACGTGCTCCACAAATTTGATCAGACTAAATTCCTGGGTTTTGCCCACAAGGTCTTTAGCCCCATTTACATCGGCATTGCTCAAATCTATTCCAACCCCAGGTTGCAATACATTCACCAATAACATACCCAATACCAAAGACATAAAAGCAGCAGAGACAAACCAGAGTAGGGCTTTTCCTCCTACCCTTCCAACGGATTGCAGGTCTCCCAGTTTGGCAATCCCCACCACCAGGGTAGAAAATACCAATGGCGCTATAAT
>CAIZMD010000258.1 GCA_903933995.1 uncultured Bacteroidota bacterium | reverse complement strand
CCCCATGATTTTTGTTTGAACCACCAAGAGACCGATTTGAAAAGAATGCTGGGTTTCAAACACCGAACCTTTAATGCCACCGATCTCTTATATAGCATCAGTTTTATGCAGATGCACTATAGCCAACACAAAAGTTTGGAGTCCGCTTTTTTTAATAAGCGGGTGCTGGCAGAAGAACAGGACAAACGTATAGAAGCAGCACTTACTGGGTTTCACCAATACTTTTTCTCATTAGAAGACGCGCCTAATAGAACCAGAAAACATATTGCCACCCCTTATAAAAATTCCTCTTGCAAAAGACTCAATATGTTTCTGCGATGGATGGTTCGAAAAGACAAGCAAGGGGTAGATTTTGGCATTTGGAAAAGTATTTCACCCGCTGATCTCATCTGCCCCATTGACCTACACGTGGCAAGGGTAGCCAAACGTTTTCAGTTACTAGATAGAAAGCAAACCGATTGGGCCGCCGCTGTAGAACTAACCCAATACTTGCGTACCTTGGACGCAGCAGACCCAGTAAAATATGATTTTGCCTTATTTGGTTTGGGTGTGATGGAAAAATATGTTTGACCAGATTACAAAGCATGAATAGCATTACCGATTTGCAGGCCTTAGAAAAAATGAGCATGGATGATTTGATAGCCCATATCAACCACCTGATTGCCAATGATTTTTCAAAACTGGTTTACCTGCTCTATGCCGTTGATGTACCTGAGAAATAACTCAAACAATTATTAGCAGAAAATCCTGGAGAAAACGCAGGAAAAATCATTGCCCAATTAATGCTAGAAAGACAGGAACAAAAACGCAAAAGTCGTGAACAGTTTAGGCAAAACCCAGATGATATTCCAGAAGATGAAAGATGGTAACTAAAGCATATCATCCACCGTTTTAAATTGGTAGCCCTTGGCTTTTAAATCAGCTATCAATATTCCTAAATGCTCATATAATTTATCTTTCCGTCTTGGATCTGTTCCAACATGAACCAATAATACCACTCCATTTAATTGATTTGGATCTTTTGCTTCAAAAGCTTTGATAGACTGTATAATAGCTTCACTGCTTTTATAAGAATTACCCATCTCTGGCCAAGTATAGTCTGCATTGGATCCAGTTCCTGGCGTAAAGCTTAATAAACTAATCCCAGTTTCATTGGCCCATTTGGCAACGGTATGATTCCACCATTCAAAAGGTGGAATCATATAGTGATTGCCCGGCTCTAACCATTGATTGTCACGCATGGTTTTGAGATTTTGATTAAAATCGTGCAGAAATAATCCGCGAGTAACCAATAAACTATCTCGCTTAGTCCAATCACAATACAATAAATGTTGGTCAGAATGTGGTCCTAAAAAATGAAATCCATCTTTCAAAGCTTGAATATCTTTTTTGAACAAGGGGTTTCTATAAAATCTTCCTGTAAAGAAAAAAGAACCCTTCACATCTTCTTTGTTTAGTGTTTGAATGATGCTTGGCAAACCTTCTCCATATTCATCTCCTGTAAATACAAGGGCTATTTCTTTTTTGGAAATATCTCCTCTAATAGCAGCCCCATGAGACTGAATTACTGGAGGTTGCTTTCTACTAGCAACTCCCCAATACTTAATAGAACTTTTGCCAGCATTGGCTTCTGCAGCTTTTGCTGCTAATAAATACACCAAAGAAGCCGTACCATCCATGGTGGGTTCATTGGTGCTATAGTCTCCATAGTCATCGTGGTACACAGCTAAGTCACTTTGAAAATCTTCATATTCATCTTCATTATTGAGTTTGATACCAATTAGATTTTGATAAATAGAAGTATAAACCGGGCCGTCTACCAAACCACCATCAATAGGATAATTTTTTAAGTGTGTAAAAGCGGAGTGTGGGTCAACCGGTGTATCACCTTTGGCAGGCAAACCATAGACCATACTGGTTCCCCATGGATTACAACCAAATAACCAATCTATATTGGCCTGTTCCAAAGCAGCAAAACTGCTGTCCTGATCAAAAGACCGATACCAATAACATTGAATGGCAAAACTGGTGGTCAAATTATTGCTACACCAGGTAAAGGGAACGCCTCTATAAAAAGCATTGTGCTTGGCTTTTTGCCAAACATTATAAATATCATCTTGAAAAAGTAACATGGCTTCTGTAGACATCATATTAGCATGACCGTAGTTTTTTGCTAATTCATAAACACCAAGATTGATAAAGGGATACCATTGATAATGCCTCATGGTATCATTTCCCATCCAGGTTGAATCGTTGTTTTTTCTTAAGCGATTAAAAATTCCATGCAACTGTTTATATTGTTTATTCTTAGAGATCTTGTACAACTGTGTCTCTGCCAAAGCCATATCATCCTGCCAATCGTCTTCTTCATAAAAATAAGGAGCGCCACCGGGAGCGGTTTGAGCAACGCCAGGCATTTTTAAACCAATTTCATAAGCAGAAAAACTTTTCTCATACAGTGTCTTGGCAAAGTTAGGATTGCGTTTTTGAAAGAGCTGATAACCCAAAGCAAAAGCACTAGAAAATTTACCCGCTG
>CAIZMD010000257.1 GCA_903933995.1 uncultured Bacteroidota bacterium | reverse complement strand
GCTTATGCGATATGATAAAATCAAACAAGCTATGATGAAATTGAAAATTGCTGATTCTGTTTTGAATACAGGTAAACTATCTTTTTCCTAATCTATGACCAAGAATTTATTTGTTTGAATTTGGCCAGACCCTTCTGATTGATTCCCTTTTAGACGGTGTGCCGCTTTTACCTCGTCTTGGTAAAGAATCATGACCTTACTAGTATAACAATTGATAAAACGGTTGTTTTCTAGTAAGGTTTTTTGTACCCCAGCAAAACGAATCATGGGTTTGTCTAGAGCATTGGATTGTAGATTGGTAAAACTATTATTTGTGATTCTTACAATGGGACCCATGGTGCTCTCGTCATTACCAGTGCGTATTAAGTCTAGTACTTGTCCTTGATAATCTTTGAATTGATTATTAGAAATGGATAGTAGCTCTACATTGTAATAGCCCTTTTTTCCTAGCTCTTGATTCATTTTAAATAAGATACCAGAACCTTGTATAAAGCTACTTTTGAAAATGATGATGCTATCAGCTACACTAGTCTTGGTGGCGTCAAAAAAGACAGAAGGAATATTGCGAATCTTGGCTTGATTCATACTAAAAGAAACATGCTTTACAGCTCCAGAACTATCTGTTGCTATAAAACTGGCTGACTGCACATTGCTTAAGTCAAGTGAAATATCTTTCAAGGTTAAACTTGATCCAGACATAATTTGAAAAAGAAATGCCTGATTGATTCCCTTAATAGCCAATTGGATGGGAGTAGTTTGCTTGCTTGTTAATTCAAGATGCTGCAAAACATTAATTGGGGCATCAAATAAGTATTGCTTTCCAGTTAGGTTGATCGAAAGATTTACGCCAGGATTTTCTTCCACAATTTTCTTCAGGCTAGCAACGTCTGAGCAATCTATTTTTAATAAGCCTTGTGCAGTTTTTGCTGGTTGATACCAATTGGTGCCAGCTTCCTTCTCAAGTTTTTTTAATTGGCTAATTAAGTTGGTTGATGAAAATCCTGGTTTATTATTTAAAACTAGTTCCTGCCTTTCAGGATTGGCTTTGCTTATAGAATCTAGCCAATATTTAGTGGTTTGATAAACAGTTTTACTAATTGTAATGGAATCTTTATTTGATTTTATTAGTGTTGCTTTTGAAAATCCTGCCATTAAGTTTTGACCTTGATCTTTGTTGACAATATTTCCGGCAAAATGAAATCCTGTTATTTTGTCAAAAGTTAAATAGACCAACTTGTCTTTTTGATTGTGGATGAGGTTGTTGACCATCAAGACATTTACAGGAGCTTGACTTCTTTCGGTATCGCTGCCCTCACAAAAACCTAGTGGAGCACAATCCACAAAACTATTATTGGCAACCAAGGCGTCTTTTACTGGAAGGTATCTAAAGGCCGGAGAATTGGGTACCCCATTCATAATGCAGAGTGGGGCCCTGAAACCCTCGCCCATGCACCTATAGAAGAAATTGTTCAATACCCAATTGCCTTCATTAATAATTCTTACGCCACCTGTACCTGTTTTTCCATTCCCAAGGAATAGGTTATCCATTACTAGGTTTTTATTGCCGTGTCTTAACACAACAGATCCCTGACATTCTTTAAAAAGATTCCCACGAATAGTATTGGCACCAGACTTGATAGAAACGATTTCTGTTTCACCATCACAGTTATCAAAAAAGTTATCTGTGATTTGGGTATTAGAATTAAACTCACAATGTTCAGATACACCAACCCTAATCAGTTCTCCGGTATTGGATGCAAGAGGAATTCTATATCCAAAATGGTTATGGTCAATAGAGTGGTAATTTTTTCTGCTCAAATCATTGTCTAAAATCACTGCTAACAAAACCCCCATATTTTGCTTGTCTCTAAATTGGCAATGGTCTATTCTATTATTTCTACCGTGTAATTCAACCCAATAGTTTTCATCCATTCTTTTTGGATTATTAAATCCATCAATCACGGTATTGGTTAATCTACAATGATTGGCTAATTGCGTCTTACTGGTTCTAAAGCTGATAACTGCTTTTTTTCCAGCAAAACCATTTTTAAAATGCCATCCATCAATCACTAACCAAGCCCCACCAATGCTAAGGCTAGACTGTCCTGTAAGCCATACGGTTCCTGCGTTTTCAACACGATATGTGATAGGGGCGTTGGCTGTCCCCATGGCATTTAATTGAATAGTTGCATTTTGCCAATCTCCTTTTTGAAGCAGGATTACATCGCCCGGTAGGGCAGCTTTGTCTGCTTGCATTAATGCTGCAGCACTAGCAACCGTAATTGTTTTTGCTTCTAATGTTGTTAAGGAAACGAATAGTAGACAGCAAAAAAGTAGGCTTGAATTTTTCATGCTTTTGGTTTGAGTGGCTGATTATTTTTTAATGGGTAGTTTTTGAGAGGATTCTCTAACAATGAGTTTGGGCTTTAAGATCTTTTCTTCTAGATCCATATTCTCTTTGTTATGCATGGTTTCTATAAATAATTTGGCAGCTGCTTTTCCTAATTCAAAGGATGGCATTTCTACACTTGATATACTTGGCGTTACCAAACTTGTCACGGGTTCATTGTTGAATCCTACCAAACCAATATCCTCAGGCATCCGCAATCCTTTCTTTTTAATGGCTAACATGGCGCCAATTGCCATTCTATCACTAATGGTGAAAATAGCATCGGGCCTTTTTTTCATGGCCAATAATTCAAGGGTGGCAAAATAGGCATAGTCCTGGTTAAAGTCACAGTGAACAATTAGCGCTGGATCTTTTTTGATTTTATGTTTTTTTAGAGCGTTCAAATAGCCATCCATACGGCTATTACTTACGCCTAGATTTTCTGGTCCTGCTAACACAGCTATTCTTCTATATCCCTGTTCTATCAAGTGTTCTGTAGCCACAAAGCCACCTTCTTCATTGTCTATGCGCACACTTGGGGCTGTTAAATGTGGTGTTACCCTATCAAATACTACCACGGGTAAATTCCGTTCTTGAATTTTCTTAAAATGGTCAAAGGATTTTGATTCACTGGAAACAGAAATGATAAAGCCATCTACCAAACTTTCAAGCAACCTTCTGGTATTCAAAATTTCTCTACCAAATGATTCATTGCTCTGACAAACCATAACCGTAAATCCAGCTTCTAGTGCTACTTCATCAATTCCCCTAACCATTAAAGACAGCACATAGTCCAAGTTTGGTACAATCACACCAATGGTATGTGTTTGTTTTTGTCTAAGACTCAAAGCCAATTTATTGGGTTGGTAATTGAGTTCTTCTGACAAAGCCATCACGGCTTTCTTGGTATCCGGATTTACATCCGATGCATTGCGCAATGCTCTTGAAACGGTTGACAAAGAAATGTTCAATCGTTTTGCAATGTCTTTGATGGTGGCAGGCTTTTCCATACGGCGTTGTTAAACGTAAAGCTACAAGCAAAACCAATGCGAGAATGCCGGTATGGTTGCCGGCAACGTTGCCGGAATGGAAAAAATCTAAAAAGAGAAATCAAATGGCCTCTACTTTAGAAATAATTTAATGAAACGGTTTAAAATTTGATATTATTTAATGTCTTTTAAAATCGCCTTGGCGGTATTAAGTTCTAACATTACGTTACAAAATCCGGTTTTCTGGATATTAATCGATTGTAAGAATTTAAAATAATTGCCATGAATGCTCCTGCAACCAAAGTTGCCATTGTAACCGGCGGTGCCCGTGATATTGGAAGGGCGGTTTCTATTAAACTAGCTGCTGCTGGAATTAAAGTTTGTTTTAACTATCTATCTAGTACCGAGCAAGCCAATGAAACGCTTGACTTGATTAAGGCTGCCGGCGGCGATGCTATTGCTGTTCAAGGTGATATGACCCAATCTGCCGATGTTCAAAAATTGATTGCTACAACTGTTGCTACATATGGAACCCAAATTGACTATGTTGTGAATGTGGCGGGTGGTATTTTGGGTAGAAAACCTTTGGCGGATTTAGACGAAGCTTTTTGGGATGCAGTTATTGATGTGAACTTAAAATCGGTTTACTTGGTTTGCAGAGCTGTCTTGCCTCATTTGGTATCTGGTTCTGCTATTGTGAATTTTTCCTCACAAGCAGCACGTGACGGAGGTGGAGGAGGAGCATTAGCTTATGCGGCTTCTAAAGGTGCAGTATTAACGCTTACCAGAGGATTGGCCAAAGAATTGGGACCCAAAGGGATTCGCGTAAATGCGGTTTCTCCAGGTATGATAAATACAGGGTTTCATGACACATTTACAAAGCCCGAGATTAGGGCCAATGTTGCAGCATCTACTCCTTTAAAAAGAGAAGGTCAAGCCAGTGAAGTGGCCGACTTAGTTGCTTATTTGTTAAGCGATGGTGCT
>CAIZMD010000256.1 GCA_903933995.1 uncultured Bacteroidota bacterium | reverse complement strand
TCAGTAACGGGAATCTTATTGAACACACAGGATATTTTTCAAGGAACACTCATGGAGAATTTTACCATGGGTAATTCCCAGATTGATCAAAAGGAATTAACCGAATTGGTTAAAATGTGCGGACTAACAGAATTTATTCAGTCATTGCCCAATGGATATGACACGGTCTTGTTAACCGCGGGTTCAAGATTACCGGCAAGAATCAAGCAAACCATTTTATTGATTCGTGCTTTATTGGGTAAACGCAGATTACTATTATTAGAAGAACCATTTAGCAATCTAGAAGCAGGAGACAGGGCCAAAATTCTGGAGCTGATTAGAAAAGAGACAACTTCTACCGTAATGATTGCTAGTACCAATTTAGAACTGGCAAAATCCTGTCATTATATTATTCATTTGGAAAAAGGGGTGATCATTGACCAAGGTCTTTCTTCCGAAATAGGACCAAGATTAAGCTAAGCACATGGAAAACTTTTTGTTAGACGATATTGAAAGCAAGTCAAGCCAAAGCAACCTGCTGTCTTATAGAAACCTTTATCTGGTTAATAAAAAATCAGCGGTTAAAAAATGGCTCTATGGCATTTTAATTACACTGGTGGTAGTGGCATTTTTGCCCTGGACACAGAATATCCGCGCCAAGGGTGCGGTAACTACTTTGCGTCAAGAACAGCGCCCACAGGAACTCAATACCATTATTGCGGGTAAGGTGGTGAAGTGGCATGTAAAAGAAGGGGATTTTGTAAAAGCAGGAGACACCCTTTTGCAATTGGGAGAAGTAAAAGTGGAGTATTTTGATCCACAATTATTAGAACGTACCAGACAACAAATTACCGCCAAGCAAATGGCCAATCAGGGTTATGCAAGTAAAGCACAAACCGCTGCGGTTCAAATGGATGCCTTGATTGAGGGCAGAAAATTAAAACTCACGCAACTAGACAATAAGATCAAACAGCAGTACCTGAAACTGCAGAGCGATAGTATGGATCTGTCTGCCGTGAATAATGAATACTCTGTAAGTAAGCGTCAGATAGATGCGGCTAAATTGATGCTAGACTCTGGTGTAATTTCATTGACGGATTTTGAACGTAGAAAAGTTACGTTCCAAAATAGTCAGGCCAAACGTATAGGATCAGAGAGTAAGTTCTTGCAGAGCAAACAGGAATTAAACAATTTGTTTATTGAAAAGAATAGCACGGTTCAGGAATACACAGACAAGATTTCAAAAGCAGAGGGAGAAAGATTTTCTTCATTGAGCAATATAGCTAGCGGGGAAGCCGATGTATCAAAACTAGAAAACAGTTACAGCAATTACGATATCCGTAACCAGCTCTATTATATTCGCGCCCCACAAAGTGGACAGATTACCAAGGCCAAGAAAGCGGGTTTGGGAGAGATGCTCAAAGAGGGAGAGATGATTGTTGAGATTGTACCAACCGATGTACAACACGCTATTGAACTCTTTATATCGCCCATGGACCTGCCCCTGATTTCTAAGGGACAAAAAGTGCGTTTTATTTTTGACGGATTTCCTGCCATTGTATTTAGTGGTTGGCCCAATTCTAGTTATGGCACATTTGGTGGCGTGGTATCGGCCATTGAAACATCGGTGAGTACCAATGGAAAATTCAGGATCCTGGTAACAGAAGATCCAAAAGAAAAACCTTGGCCCAAACAATTGAGTATTGGTGGAGGAGCAAACGGCATTGCGCTTTTAAAAGACGTGAGCATCTGGTATGAACTATGGCGAAACATCAATGGATTCCCACCGGAATATTATCAATCTGAGTACGCCAAGGAAAATAAAGACAAGAAATGAGGATGGGGCTAAGACATATATTTTCATTCATGGGCTTGCTCCTATTGGTAGGGTCATTGCGTGCGCAGGTATTTACACCAGAAGCATTTATTCAACAAGTAAAGCAATTCCATCCTGTTGCAAAACAGGCAGGCATACAAGTACTCAAGGCTAACGCCGATGTTCAAAGTGCAAGAGGAGGCTTTGATCCAGCATTTACTTATGAGGGATCTAACAAAACCTTTGACGGAAAAAATTATTATTTCTACAATAACCCTGAACTAAAGATTCCCACTGCTTTAGGCGGGTTAGATATTAAAACGGGTTTGGAAAGCAATGGTGGCGCTTTTTTAAATTCGGAAGCATCGGGTGGAAAAACTTCTTACCTGGGTGTTGAAATGCCCTTGGGTAAGGGATTGATCATTGATAAGCGAAGGGCCACTTTACAACAAGCCAAGATCTTTCAAAGTCAGAGCCAGCAAGAACAATTAAAGATGGTCAATGACCTTCTGTTCACGGCTTATAATGCTTACTGGCAATGGGCCGGGGCTTATCAGTTGTACACCATTTATGATAGGTATTTTACCATAGCTTCTGAGCGATTGCGTTTGGTAAGATTGGCTTATCAAGCAGGAGACCGCTCCGCCATAGATTCGGTAGAAGCACAAACACAGGTAGAGAGTTTTGCGGCCATGCGTTCAGACGCTTCACAAAGAATCAACAATGCTGGTTTAGAATTAAGCAATTATCTCTGGCAAGAAAATGACTCGGCTTATTTGTTACCCAAGAACTATATGCCAGATACTTTACAATTTGTGCGCAGTTTTCAGGAACAGGGATTAAATGATTTGTTGGGTAGGTCTGTGAATGAAAACCCATCGCTAAGAAGCTATGAGTTCAAATTGAATAGTTTGGAAGTAGAGAAGAAACTCAAGTTTCAATCTATCTTACCCACCGTGAATTTAAAAGCAAATCTCTTGAACAAGGGTTACAATGTGGTCAAGGGCGTAAACGGTGCCTTCTTGGAGAACAATTACAAATGGGGTCTAGATGTGAAATTGCCACTCTTCTTGCGTGAAGGCCGTGGTGACTATAACAAAGCCAAACTAAAGATTCAGGAAACCAATCTGGAATTCAACGCCAAGAAATGGGAAACTGAAAACAAGATTCGCAATTACTTTAATGAAGCCAATCTCTTGCAACAGCAGATCAGCAATGTGCAAGCGGCTTATAATGGATACAACGCCCTCTTCCGCGCAGAGAATCTCAAGTTCCAAAATGGAGAGAGCACCCTATTCTTAGTCAACGCCCGCGAGAACAAACTCATTGAAACCGCTGAAAAGCTGGTAAACCTCCGCATCAAATACTTCAAAGCCAAGTATGCAACCGAGTGGGCGGCAGGGTTGCTGAAATAGTATAGCAGGGTGAAAAATTATTTTATTGATTGATTTCTTAAATAATTCTAACTTTAAGTAATGTCAAAAGATGAGATAAAATATGAAATCAATAAGGTCTTAGATCAGTTTTCTGATAAGGCGTTGACTGAATTGCTCACCTATCTAAAAGAATTAGACGCCAATCAATTGTCAGAAAATACTTTCTCCGAACCCTTGAACAAGATTCTTCTTGAAGACCATGTGTTACTTTCAAGATTAGCATATTAATCTTGTTTATCTTCCAAGAAATCCATTTCTGGCTTGCCACCCATGTTGAAAGTATTTAGCCAAGTCCTTATCTTTATTGACCCCCTGCAAATCCATATAATTGAACTGCATGCCCAGAACATTACTGCTGGTATTATTCAGTTGTGCTATGCTGAGTGCAAAGGCACAGACCTATTATTTTCCCAAGACCCTTTATACTGATAGTGTTGCGCTGCAACAACAATTGCCTGCACTGGCAGCTAAAGTAGCGGCCAGCATAGAAGCCAAGGGCAATGTGAGTAACCTGCGTAATCTGGCGCGATTGTATTTGTTAGCGGGTAATGACGCCAAATTTAAATACTGGTTAGACAGTTTTGTGGTGGTGAATGTGGGTCCAGTAAAAGAGAATCCAGAAATTAATCTGGAGTCCAGACTTTTTGCAACAGTAAGGAAAACGGCTAAACCTGGCAGCAAGGTCTTTCAAGAAGAATATCGCGCAAAGCTAAAAAGCTATTTTCCAACCATGCCTTTGTATTCCCAACAGAATGCGCAGTTTTTGGCCGATAGACAAGTGGAAGAGTTTGCTGACAAGTACCATGCTCAATTAGCAAAATCTAATGGTTCTGATAGTCTGAGTCAAGAACAGGCAAGCGCTTTTTGTTTGGCCTATATT
>CAIZMD010000255.1 GCA_903933995.1 uncultured Bacteroidota bacterium | reverse complement strand
TTCCAGCCGTTGATTATTTGTTATTAGAAAGTACTTATGGCAACAAATTACATGATGAAGTGTATAGTACACCAGACAATTTACTCAAGTGGGTGCAGCATACTTGTAGCGTTAAAAAAGGAAAATTGATTATCCCTGCTTTTTCTGTGGGAAGAACACAAGAGATTCTCTATGACTTAAACCAATTATCCTTAGAAAAACGCTTGCCCAAAGTACCTATTTATGTTGATAGCCCATTGAGTAGAGAAGCTACTGAAGTGATTAAAAGCTACCCCCAGTATTTTAATAAACGGATTCAAAAAGTGATGGAACATGATGATGATCCATTTGATTTTGAAGGACTGAATTATGTAAAAACAGTAGATGAAAGCAAGGGTTTGAATTTTTTGGAACAACCCTGTGTGATTATATCAGCCAGTGGTATGGCAGATGCGGGACGTGTGAAACACCATATCATGAACAATATTGGGAATGAAAAAAATACCATTTTAATGGTGGGTTATTGTGAGCCAAGGTCACTGGGTGGCAGACTCATGCATGGTGACAAAGAAGTGCGGATTTTTGGAGAAGAATTTGAAGTAAAGGCTGAAATTGGTTCTATGAGAAGTATGAGTGCGCATGGAGATTATGATGACCTATGTCAATTTATCAGTTGTCAAAATGCAGCTACGGTAAGACAGTTATTTTTGGTGCATGGTGAATATGAGGTACAACAGGATTTTGCTAAGCGATTAGAAAGAAAAGGATTTAAAGACGTTGAGATCCCTGACTTACATGAGACCAAGCAATTGCAATAATCAAGCTGTTTAAAAGGGTAGTGTTTTATAATATGGAACAGGATGGCTTTAATAGGATTAATCCTTAAATTGATTGCCTTAAATCTTGCTTCCATGTATCAAAAAACAGTTCCTGTACTAATTGCTTTGTTTTTATGTTTATCTGCATCGACCCAGCCTCAAAAGCTTTGGTATCAAGAACCAGCCAAAACTTGGACAGAAGCTCTGCCACTTGGTAATGGCAGATTAGGTGCCATGGTATTTGGAGGTGTGAAAGAAGAATTGTTGCAATTAAATGAATCCACCCTTTGGTCAGGTGGTCCCGTTAAAAATAATGTGAACCCTGGTGCTAAAGACGTGCTGCCCTTGGTGCGTGCAGCTTTGAATCAAGGTGATTATAAAAAAGCAGAAGCCTTGACCAAGAAAATGCAGGGGCTTTATTCAGAAAGTTATATGCCCTTGGGCGATTTAAAAATCAAACAAATATTCAAGGATACCCTTGTAAGTCAATACCAGCGCTCATTAGACATTGACAAAGCACTTAGCACCACAAACTATACCGTTGATGGGGTTCAATACAAAAGAGAACTGTTTGTTTCTGCTCCCAATCAATTAATGGTCTTGCGCATCAGTGCTAATAAAGCCGGTGCATTACAATTGTTTTTGCATCCTCAGTCCATTTTAGAAAATCGTCCGGTAACTTATGGTGCCGCAGAAATGGGCATTAAGGGAAGGGCCCCAAGTTTGAATTTTCCCAGTTATGTTCGTTACAAAAACCCTTCTATCACTTATCAAGATTCAAGCTCCTGTAATGGTATGCGTTTTGACTATAGAATCAAAGTGTTGAATAAAGATGGTCAAGTGCAAACGGATACCGCTGGCATCAAGGTTTCCAATGCAACCGAAGTATTAGTGCTGATTAGTGCGGCTACTAGTTTTAATG
>CAIZMD010000254.1 GCA_903933995.1 uncultured Bacteroidota bacterium | reverse complement strand
TGCCTACACTTTTATTAGTGAGCAGGAACAACAGAAATTTGCGCGTATTGAAGAACTTTTGGGCAAACCCGTAACCAAGTCACCCGTACCAGAGCAATTTGGTCCAGCACCGGAGTACAATCCACGTGCGCATCGCGGCAGCGGTGGAAGAAGTGGTGGCCGTGGTGGCAATGGTGGCGGACGTTCAGGTGGTGGAAGATCCGGAGGTCAGGGTGGTCATGGCGGTAACGGTGGTAGATCCGGAGGGCCAAGGCCTAGCGGCGATGGTCAACGTTCAGGCGGAGCAAGACCAAGTGGTAATAGACCCAATGGTCCAAGACCAGAAGGTGGTGGACCAAACAGACCCATTACGCCAAGTATACCCAGGGCAGAGCGGCCCCGCCCAAGCGGAGCAGGTGAACCCAACGGACAAAGTGGAACCAACGGACCAGCACCCGAGGCGCCAAACCCAACAAATTAGGATTAGTCCAAGATCCGGTTTGGAAAAACGCCCGAAATGGCTATTTTTGCCGCCCATCTACTAAGAAATGGAACCGTTTAGACAGTTAAACGGGATTTGACATAGACAATTTTGAAAACAACCCTGTTGTTTTCGGGCCTATAGCTCAGTTGGTTAGAGCACCTGACTCATAATCAGGGGGTCGTAGGATCATGCCCTACTGGGCCCACTTGACAAATTCCACTTGCATTTTATGTAAGTGGGATTTTATTTTTAAGCCTCTGGGTTATTCAGTTTGAATGGTTTTTGTCTTGTGCAGGAATCAGTTTTAAATAGAATAGCTTAAAACTTTAAACTTTTGGATACAAGATTAAGATGGAATATTGCCCAATTTGCAGAATTAAACTGGTGGAAAAACTATCTTAAAAAAAGAGACGTTACAGAGTATATTGAATATAAAGTTGATTATTGGGAAGGTATTCTAAAGGAATGTAGCCCAGAAATTTCAATCAAGGAAAATTTAAGCGTATTAGACGCAGGTTGTGGCCCAGCAGGAATTTTTATGGTTTGTACAAATCAACAAGTTCTAGCTATTGACCCATTATTAAATGAATACGAAAAGAATATTCCACATTTTAGAAAGGATGCCCATCCAAATGTGACATTTGTGAATAGTTCTATTGAGGACTTTTCTTCAGAAATTCAATATGATATTGTTTTTTGCATGAATGCAATTAATCACGTGAATAATATTGATGATGCTTATGAAGTGATATGTAATTTGGTTAAGCCTGGAGGGAAACTTGTAATAACAATAGATGCACATAACTACCCACTATTTAAAAAAATTTTCAAGTTATTGCCAGGAGATGTGTTGCATCCTCATCAGTTTGATATTGATGAATATACCATGTTCATTACAAAAAGGAATTTTAAAGTAGAAAAACAGAAACTAATTAAAAAAGAGTTTTTTTTCAACCACTATCTGCAAATAGCTTCAAAACCCTTTTAAGATACACATACTCAATCACTTGCCTTTAAAATTGGTTGATGATTTTTATTTTGGGAAAGAATATGCCAAATTTCACACTAGATTTTAAATAACAATGGAATTAAAGGACACTTTACATAGATTCATAAAAAAATGACAGCAAGTACAATTTAATTAAGCTTCATTTGTAAAGTCTTCGACGTGTAATTTTTTTCCATCAACACTATAGTGCGTAAATGTGATGGCTGTTTTTTCTTTACCAGGTTTGATTTGTACACCTAAAAATCCTCCCACAATATTTAGGTAACGATGTTCTGGTAGTATATCTTCTTTTTTCCAGCCACCTGCATGTTCATCACTGGCAGGGCCGCAGGCAAATTCCATCAATCCGGTCTTCTTGTCTTTGGAAGCATATTGCCAGTGTCTATCGCCACAGATTACATACACATTTTTATAGCCGGCTATAAATTTTCTAATTTCAGCGCCCTCATAGGCAAACCCACTGTTGGCATGATTGTCGTTTTTTTGTGGGCGATCCGGTCCAACTATGGGTGTTGCGCTCACGATAATTTTATAAGTTGCATCCGATGCATTAAAAGAATCTTTGAACCATTGCATCTGTTCTTTACCCCAGATAGATTTATCTGGGCCATCCTTTGAATTGTTCTTGCTTCTGTATTCTCTTCCTTCAGGTAACCAGATCTGCAAATCTTTGCCCCATCTAAATGTTCTAAAAGGTTTTTCACTCATTGGTACCTGCTCAGAAAATATTTTTACACCCTGTTCAAATGTGAGCTTGCCCATAAACCGTGTTTTGGTTTGAGGGTCACAATCATTCATCCAGGTATCATGATCATCTTTCATGAAATAGGTAGGCACCTGTTTGTAAAATTCTTTGCAGCCTTCTAGACCAAACATTCGTTGCCAATGCCAGTGTGCAAGGGGAATATCTTTTGCTTTCTGGTCATAATAAACAACATCTCCTGTATGAACCATAAAATCAGGCTGCAGCATCTGCATGTGTTTGTATATTTTAAATCCCATTCCATTCCGGTCATCCTGGTCATCATATTCATGACAGGTGGTTACCATAAAATGTACGTCTTTTGAAATTGTTGAAAGTGAAGCCGTAGCAAATGAACCCATTAAAGAATTGGTAGCGTTTTTTGAAGAAGATGATTTTACTTCCACTTTAATGTCATAATCTGTCCCTGCCTGTAAACCTTTCAGTTTTACCTGAGTACAAAAATCTGCTGCTGGATCTACGGTTTTCCAATCAGTATTATTCCATTTGCTTTCTCCTTTTTTCCTATACAATATTCTGATGTCACCATTTGTACCAGGTACTGCACCTTCAATAGTATTCACCGTATATCTATCAGGGAATACCGCTTTGGTTTCTCTATCCGGTCTGTCCTGTTTATATTTTTCTTTAAAATAAGCTACGGGATGCCATTCGCCATTTGCTTCATCCAGATAAACAAACTGAGGTATTGGCGCCGTTTTTGGTACAGGCTTTGTATCCTTTGTTAATCTTACCCATACAATGGCTTCGGATGCTGTAACCTCTCCAATTTTAATACCGGTTGCCAAATAAGGTCCGATGTTTATGTCAAGGGCACTTAATTGATTGGCCAAGGGAACTAACCCTCCTAATCCCAAGGATGTTTGATAAATAAATTTTCTACGTTTCATAGAATACAATTTAAGTCATCGGTGAGCCAGTTGTTGATTAATCTTGTAAACAATATATGATCTAACCGCCTTCAATTGTTGCTATAATTTAAAAGAGTCCAATGTCATCAAAAAATACTTCAAAAATCTTACCACTAAACTCCTTTAACTCTATAGATGAAATAGTAGCAGGATTCCCAATAATAGATAATGGAACTTCAACTTGCGTCCATACACCAAGTGTAGTTGGTAATGTTAATGTATAGGTTACGGTTGAGCTACCATTTAAAATGACCCTAATCTTAAATCCTCCAGAATTGGTACTACCATAAACAGAAAATTTAATAGCAGAGTAACCTGCAGTACTAATAGCCGGCACCGCTTTAGTTAATCTAAAACCTCCAAAACCAGCGGTATAATTTGTTTTAATAGAATTAGTTCCTCTAAGCACATTAAGTGTATTTGTTAAAGCAGCAGTAGTACTATAAGAAGTATTTGACCATCCCGTTGTCAAAGCATCGTTATAAATCACATATCCTAATCCATAAGAAATAGTTGCTTTTGTTGTACCAGAAGGCGTTGTTACAAAAAAGTAGCCCCCAGTAATGGTTGCAGGGATTGTAACTTTAATTTGATTTTTAGAACTGGAAACAATGGTTAAATTGGTTGTATTTAGTTTAACACTTGTTACGCCTAAGAAATAATCCCCACTAAGCGTAACCTCAGTTCCAACACCGCCAGCACCTGGTGTAAATGAAGTGATAACAGGAGCTGGTTGTAAAATTTTAAAATTATAAACCGCTTTACCATATTTAGTAGTAACCGTAATTGGATTATTAACAGGGTCTGGTAAATTAGACGGAATTTTTACAGTTACTGTAGTGTCGTCTGCACTAAACAAAGAATCTGGTGTAGCAACATTACTAAACTCTACCTTAACTGTTGTGCCCAAGTTTTGTCCTTTAATGATAATCCAATCACCGTAAACAACTGAAGAAAGGGCCAAATCTCTGTTATTTAAATCTGTTACCGAAGTAATGGAGGGCGGTAATTCAGTGAATTTTGTAGTATAATCTACATAGTTTTCCTTTTTACAAGAAACTAAAAATAGTAAGGAACAAAAAACAATACAGCCTAGTGTGAATTGCTTTAGTGATTTATTAATAGTATAAGTATACATAAAATTAATTTAGATGATTT
>CAIZMD010000253.1 GCA_903933995.1 uncultured Bacteroidota bacterium | reverse complement strand
GTGTGACTTACATAACCCTTTTTAACATAAGGACCAGCCATCATTAAAACTGACCTATGTGCATCAATATGGTCTACACCTCCTTGAGGATCATCTTCTGTAACAATGACCAACATGTTTTTCCAATATTCGGTTCTTGATAAAAAATGTAAAATTCTACCAACCGCTAAATCATTATCGGCAACAAAAGAATGTGGCATAAAATAGCCGTCCTCAGGTCTACTTTTGGCAGTATGATCATTTGGCACTTGCATGGTAATTAATGAAGGCATTTTCTCTTTACCATTGATCCATTTTTTAGTAAACTCTGATTCAAATTGTTCCATCCTGAACTGGTCAGGAATATTGGTATTATAACCCGCATAATTATGACTGGTAAAAGGGAAAAGCGCTTTCTGCATTGGAACCATTACCCCATGAGAAGCGCCAGTTGCTGTGTCATACCAATTCTCACGAACATGTGCAGTTTCATTGGCTTCCCCAAAATTGTAGAAAGGAATCTTCTTTCTTTCCAATGCTTCCCAAAGTCCACCAATCTCAGCAAAATCTTCAGGATCCATGCTTCCAGTAGACCCAGGATGTCTTCTTCCTGGTGCTTTTGAAAATAGTTTGGTGGTTTTACTGACATCTGAATTAACCTCAACCCATTCATTGGGTATTACCCCCATCATCCAATGGTGTCCATGAATAGAAGCATCACTATCACAATAAAAATTATCGCTAAAAGCAAACTGTTTGGCTGCTTTATGGTGATTGGGAGTCACTTTCATGTTTGGATAATTCATCCTACTGCTATCATCCAAAGTATACTCACTATTTACACCAAATCTAGCTAGGCTACTATCGCCATTGGCATTGGCTAATTGTCCAAATATTTCATCATAAGTTCGATTCTCTTTGGTAATATATACAATGTATTTTATGGGTGATTCCGAAATGCCTGGCAAAATTGGCAATGGTTGATTTACGTTGGCATCCATTTTTGTTTCAACAAAAGTATTGGCAATGGCACTTGCTGTAAAAGATTTCAGTTCTTCAACATTGGGCATTGCTATTTTTTGAAAACTGCCTAATTGAATATCGCCAATATAGGTTCCTTGAATAGGTTTTACAAAATCTTTCCCACCATTTGGACCAGCGCCTAAGCCTCTACAAGTAATCACATATAATTCTTTCTCGTCTTCAGATAAGACCACCCTGCTTGGACCCCAACCTGTTGGAATTAAGCCAATTGTTTTTTTACTTGGAACATCAATCACTGCAATGGCATTAAAGCCTAATAAGGCTACATAAAGCCTTTTCTCATCCTTACTCAAGGTAATCCCAAAAGGAAGCAAGCCCCTGTATTTGTCAATGCGAGAATCAACAGTAATATTTATATGCCCAATTAGTTTGTGATTTTTATAATCAATTATAGAAATGTTATCGTTTGTAGCATTTGAGACATACGCAAAATCTTTGCCTACGGCGATGCTGTTTGGGCTGGCTCCACCCACTACTTCCGCTTCTTCAATCATTTCTCCAACCTGATAACCAGTTTTAAACTTATCTATCACTTTATTGGTATTCAAGTCAATGGCAAATACACTCATGGCTTCATCTGCATTTGGACTACCCACTCCAGGAATTTTTCTTCCTTCCACTATTGTTCCTTCTCTAGACTCTTTTGTATTATCACCATAGGGGTGATGAGAAATCATCAATGAATCATAATTTTTCCTATTTGCACCCTCAATTAAGGGATAGGAATAAGCCCCAACATTTGCAACAAATGCGGTTGATTCATCTGGACTTAATGCCAATCCAAATGGTTGTCTTCCTACTGGTATGGAAGCAGTAATTTTTTTTGTGGCAAGTTGTAATCGAACCATTCTAAAATTGCCTCTATCCAACACCATTAATTCAGTACCATCTTTTGAAAGCAAAAGATCTGCAGTAAAACTATCATCGTAAAACCTGTTATTGATAGCAGCATTTAAGGAAATAGAGTCCAAACGCTTCATTTGCTCTAAATCATAGACCAATACAGCTCCATTATCACCGCCGCTTAAATAAACAGTTTTAGAATCAGCACTAAATGCTACACCCAAATAGGATCCATTTGAAAATGGTGAAACAATCTTGTTGTCATAAGAAGGCACTCTAGTAGTATTCATACTAGCAATGTCTATTAAAGTAAATACACCATCATGCAGGGTAATGGCTTTTTTGCCATTGGGAGAAAGTTTCAACGCAAAAGGATCATGAGATATTCTAACTAATTCACCAGCCGGTCTTACATACCTTCCACTAGGTAAAACAGAAACCCCTTTTTCGTCAATCTTAGTAAATTGACTTGTTCCGGGAACTTGTAAAATACTAATTTGATTAGGCTGAGCGCTAGCACTGAATGCAATACAAGTAAAACCCAAAATGAAGCTGAATAACTTTGACATTTAATACGGATTGAAGAAATAAAAAATGATTAATAAATCAATAAGTATTTACAAAAAACATAATAAGGCAGAGCTAAAATGCTCCGCCTTATTTATCCTTAAAAATATGTCAAAACTATTTGATAAGCCACATTTTGGCATTAATATCATCTGATCCTGCAAACTGAGATTGAATAGCACTATTTACATTAGTTGTATTCACCGCTTTTTCAGCAACCGGATATTGAAATCTTAAAGGAATCCTTGTGCTGTTTCCTGTACCAGGTCCTGTTAAAAAAGTAGGGACACCCGTTCTTCTCCAGTTATAATAAGCTTCCCAACCGCTATTCTGGTAGAATGCCAAATATTTTTGCGTCAAAATTTGGGTTAAACCTGCATTGGTATTACCAGCATATTTTACAGTAGGCTGATTGTAGTAGGTATTCCAATCATAATTAATAGAATAGTTATTATAATCTGTTAAAGAGCCACCTACTTTTTGGAAAGTAACAGTGTTGGCGCCATTCACAATTCCATAAAATGAGATACTAGATTGTATTCCTTTAGTATACCAATCTTCTGCATTACCTGTTACCCAACCTTTATTAATGGCTTCAGCAATATTGAAACACATTTCTTGATATCCAATCTGGGTACAGTTTTCGGCTGTATAAGTACTATAATACCTTTTACGATTGATAAAAGAATACGCCCCATTACCCGCATTTGTACTCATAATTGCTAAGTCCTCACCACTACTTGCACCTCTAAATGCAGCATAACTATTTGGTTGAGCACCAGCTTTTACCAAAGCATCAGCAGGTTCTGCTACAAAAAAGGTACGTGGATCTTGTAAATTTACTAATGTGTTCAAGTAAGTTGAAGCCATATTATATCTAGCCACGTCAAATCCGTATGAATCTGGATTGGTAGGATACTTATTATACTGAGCATTATAGATATAATCTAAGTTATCAGCCTTACTGGCAAATAAAGGATAGTTGTTATTGCTTGCAAGTGTTTGAGCAAATTTTGTTTTGATATTTAAATCTGCCTCAGTTTCATATTTACTCAATTGAATCAATACCCTTAATTTAAATGCGTTAACCGCTTTTCTCCATTTATTTAAGTCATTGCCATAGTAAATATCACCTG
>CAIZMD010000252.1 GCA_903933995.1 uncultured Bacteroidota bacterium | reverse complement strand
GTCATGATGTTGACATCAATACTGCCTGGCTTAATATGAGATCTTAGATAAGCTTCTAGTTTGGCTTTTTCCTTTTCCTCATCTGTCTGCATCATGGTCAGATACAATTGTTTGAGGCTACTATCGTCAGGCAGCATTTCAAAATACTTGACAATTTCTGAACCTGCTTCAAAAGCCGCATTACGTAGTTTCTCTACCTGGGCTTGAACAATCTCATTCACTAGATTTAAATAGTCCGTTATGCGCTTTGCGCGATAGTCTTCTTCATGAGTATCAATAGACTTGTACTCCTTATTGATGGTGGGATAATAATGCGCACGCATCATTTCTACCAAGCGGTCTTCAACAATAGACATAACGGAAGAAATACCAAAACGCGCCACTTTAATAGGGCTGTCAATTGTATACGCCAAACCCATTACTGGGATATGGAACTTGTGATAGGGAGATTGATACATCTGTTCTGAATGTGGGATTAAGAATCATTTTCTTACACAGAAACAGGCTTTGCAAAATGTAAAGCCTGTTAGCTGGGCATGCCAACAAAAATAATCCCTTGTTCAGAGCATAAATATGACTTTTGTCATTCGGCTGCTGTGTTTGGCGCATGCCAGTGCAGCTTTTTGCCAAATCCCAAACTACTGTCCGTTAGCTTCACATGTTTCAACTGAATGGTCCATACTTTTCCTGGCATGGCCAATGCCATGGGATTTTTTTTGTGATAGAATTGTGATGCGCCCTTAGCCAATGGATGGTCTTCACCCAAGCAATCCCCTTCCATTTGAATGCCCTTCACCATTAACTTATTCAATTTATCAGGAAGCACCGTACCTGAAACAGAACTGGAACTTGCTAAAAATCCTACATGTGCAGCATCAGTTGATGATTTAAAATATAACTGATGCAATTCTGGATGAAACACATAATAACAAGAAAAGGAATAAGGCTTACCTGCAAGGTCTAAACAGGCAATATTGGCACAGGATTGAGACAGTAAAAATTGGCTAATGGTTGGATTCATGATAGTTTAATAATGTTAACAGGACAGGCTTCCGCTACTGCTGCTGTATCAAAATAAATGGACTGACCTACGGGTAATACGTGCACCGTTTTTTTAAGTTCTGCATTGAGCAAGACAGCTTTGCCGTCTTTTTTTGACATACGCCAAAGTTCAGGTTGCATCTCATAACAGATACCACAACCAATGCAATTACTTCTATAGTGAATAATATTGGCCATTATGCTTTTACCAATTTATAGAGTTTGTCTTTAGCACTGATTTTAGTAGCAATAGGAAAAGTGATTTTATCGCCTTTGGCAGCTTGATCCGCTTCTACCCCATTGACCACTAATCTTTCCATGGTTTCTTTTGTCATACCCAATTCCGGCCCAAGTACTAAGATGGTATCGCCCTTGGCAAGAGAACCTGATTCCACCAAGAATTCACCTACTTGAATCTTGGGAAAATAATTGGTACCCTTTCCTACATAGATTTTCTTCTCCTCTGCTTTTGAACCAGGCTCTGAGGTCCACTCACCCAATTTTCTACCCAAATAATAGCCCTCCCAAAAACCTCGGTTATAAACTTTGCGCAACCTATCAAACCAAGCTGCTTTCTTTTCTACAGTATAGTCATTATTTAAAATGGCTTCAGTTGCTTCTTTATAACATCGCGTAACCGTATCAACATATTCCGCTCCCTTACTCCTACCCTCAATTTTTAAAACGTCTACTCCAGCTTCTATTACCTGATCCAATATATCAATGGTACATAGGTCTTGGGGAGACATGATGTACTCGTTATCAATTAATAATTCTTCATTGGTTTCTGCATCTTTGACAATATAGGATCTTCTGCAATTTTGCACACAAGCCCCCCTATTAGCTGCTGCGTTTTGCGAATGCAAACTCAAATAACATTTACCAGATACAGCCATACAAAGTGCCCCATGTACAAAGATTTCAATCTTGATGAGTTCACCCGATGGGCCAGTAATATTTCTTCTCTTAATCTCCTTGGTAATTTGAGCCACTTGTTTTAATGTGAGCTCTCTAGCTAATACTACCACGTCTGCAAACTGTGCAAAGAATTGAACAGATTCCAGATTACTCACATTTGCCTGGGTAGACACATGCAGGGTAATACCCATTTCTTTACAATATTGCATCACAGCAAAATCGGCCGCAATCACAGCGTCAATACCTTGGGTTTTTACTTCTTGCAAAATGGATTTGAGCAATTGCATATCGTGCTCATACATAACCGTATTGAGGGTGATATAGGCTTTGATACCATGTTTGCGAGCAAGGGCTCCAATCTTGGCCAAGTCTTCTACAACAAAGGAATTAGATGACCTTGTACGCATATTGAGTTGCTCTACGCCAAAATAGATGGCATCTGCCCCAGCATGAATAGCAGCCATCAAGGAATCAAAAGAACCTGCGGGTGAAAGAATCTCCACCGTTCTATGGGTCATTGTCACTAGTATTGCATTTTATTTGAAAATTCCTGCAAAATTAACAATTAAAGGTATTTTTGTCCTTAATTATTTTAGCCATGCTCAGACTCACTAAGATTTTCCATTTTGAAATGGCACACGCAATTCATGGTTACCAAGGCCCATGCAAGAATATACATGGGCATTCCTATGAATTGCATGTTTGTTTTCAGTCCAATAAACCCGTAAGCGGTTCCATACCTCCTCCTGGATTTTTGATGGATTTTAAAGATTTAAAGAAGATGGTGAAAGGGCCAGTTGTTGACAAATTAGACCATAGCTTGGTTTTGTCAGAAGCTTATTTAGCAGCTCATCCTGGCATCCAATATGATGAGAACTTGCAGGTTTGGCAAATGGAGCCCAGTGCAGAAAATATATTGTATCATATACAAAAGACCATTGAGCCCCTATTACCAGAAGACCTAAAATTGGTGCATATGAAAATCTATGAAACCAAGGACAGCTTTGCAGAATGGTTTGCTGATTAGAATTGAATCTATTTTATAAAACGATTGCTATGTTTTCAAAGTCAACAGAATATGCTTTGAGGGCCACTATTTACATTGCCCAAGAATCTAACTCAGACAAAAAATTGAGTTTGAATCAAATTGCCAATGCCATTGATTCTCCACCCAGTTTCACGGCTAAAATTTTGCAATTACTCACCAAGGATAATTGTATCATCAGTTCTGTTAGAGGACCCAATGGTGGATTTTATATTACCGAAGACGCCAAACAATTGCCCATTCGCAAAGTGTTGGAAGCCATGGATGAACAAGACTTGTTTATTAAATGCATTCTAGGTTTGAACAATTGTTCAGAGACAAAACCCTGCCCCATGCATTATCAGTACCAACCCATTAAAAAGCAGTTGATCAAACTCTTTGAAACCAAAACCATTCTACAATTGGCAGATCCTAGCCAACCCGCTAATTTCTTGGTGAACAATTCACTGTAACAGACTTCTAACCAAGCCATTGCATCCAATTTATTTGTTCAAAAGCTAAGACTTTTGAAAATAGTTTAGTAGCTTGATTTCAAACCTACTACATGAGAAAGTTATTTTCGGCAATCAGCCTTGTTTTTGCATTGCAAATATCTGCCCAAGAATTACCTAAAAATTATTCCGCATTAGTGAGCAAAATTGAACCACAATTAATTCAGTGGCGTCAACATTTTCACCAAAATCCAGAGTTGTCTAATAGGGAATTCAAAACAGGCGCTTTTATAGCAGACTATCTCAAATCAATTGGTTTAGAAGTAAAATATCCCATTGCCAAAACAGGGGTGGTTGCTATTTTAAAAGGTGGCAAACCTGGACCCAATATTGGCCTGCGGGCCGATATAGACGCGCTTCCGATTGTAGAAAGAACACCCATTCCATTTGCATCCAAAGTAAAAGGAGAATACAATGGTCAACCCGTTGGCGTAATGCATGCCTGTGGTCATGACGCACATACTGCCATTTTAATGGCTACTGCAAAAACATTAAAAGAGATGCAAAAAGATCTGGCAGGAACCGTAGTGTTTTTGTTTCAACCAGCAGAAGAAGGTGCTCCCAATAATGAGGAAGCTGGTGCTCCACTGATGATCAAAGAAGGCGCCATGGATAATCCCAAATTAGACGTAGTATTTGGTTTGCATATGGCAGCATCCATGCCTGCAGGTATGTTGGCTTATAAATCAGGATCGGCGCAAGCTTCAGCAGACCAATTTAAAATTGTGATTCATGGAAAAGGTAGCCATGGGGCCATGCCTTGGTTGAGTACGGATCCCATTTCTATTGCTGCTGATGTGGTGCAAGGACTACAAAGAATTGTAAGCAGAGAAACTGATCTAACCAAAGCTCCTTTGATTATTTCTGTTGGCTCCATGCACAGCGGTTTAAGAAATAATATTATTCCAGAAACAGCTGAACTAGCTGGCACCATTCGCGCTTTGGATGCCAAAACAAGATTGGCTACCCATGATAAAATCAAACGCATGGTCAAAGGAATGGCTGAAAGTGCTGGGGCTACTGCCGATGTAGAAATCACCACCCAAACCTTAGTCAATTATAATGACCCAGCACTTACTAAGAAAATGGTTCCTTCTTTATTCAGCGCTGCAGGATCAGACAATGTATTAGAATCTAGTTGGACCACAGCCGCCGAAGATTTTTCTTTTTATGGAGAAAAAGCACCTACCCTATTTTTCTCCTTGGGTGGGATGACCAAGGGAAAGAATCCAGCCGAAGTAGGCGGACACCATACTCCCGATTTTTATTTAGACGAATCAGGGTTTATTGTAGGTGTGAAAGCTTTTTGTCAATTGGTCTTTGACTATAGCAAAAAATAAAATGGCGGTTTTATATAAGCGCCAATTAATCTATCTCGGAATCCTTAAGCTTTCAAAGCTTCGCGAACCTTGGGTGCAATTTTTGTTCCAAAGATTTCAATGGATTTCATCAGCGTTGCATGACTTGGACCACCTACGTCCATATGCGCCGAAAATCGCGTTAGCCCAAACATTTCATGCAGGTAAAGAATTTTATCAATGGCTTGGTTGGCGTCTCCAATAATTAAATGACCGTTGGCACCTCTTCCAATTTGGTATTGTCTTTGTTGATACGGAGGCCATCCCCTGCTTCTACCAATCCTATCCATTTGTCCAGAATAGATGGGATAATAGCCATCTGCTGTTTGTTGTGCGTCATCTCCAAAAAATGCATGCATATGTACCCCAACTTGAAACTTTTCCATGCTATGACCAAACTCTTGATAGCAATCTTTATAATATTGAAACAAGGGTTTAAACTGAGCAGGATCTCCACCAATAATGGCAAACATCACGGGTAAGCCATATTTAGCAGCCCTTACCACGGATGCGGGTGTACCACCAATGGCCACCCATATATTTAAATGATCTTGCACGGCTCTGGGCATGATCAATTGGTTCTTGAGTGCTGCCCTGAATTTCCCTTTCCAAGTAATTCTAGGCGATTGGTTAATCTGCATCAGCAATCCCAACTTCTCTTCAAACAAAGCTTCATAGTCATCCAATTCATAACCAAAGAGCGGATAGGATTCAATGAAACTTCCTCTTCCCGTCATGAGTTCCGCCCTACCTCCAGACAATTGATCTAGGGTAGCAAAATCTTGATATAGTTTTACTGGGTCAGCAGAACTCAAAACAGAAACGGCTGATCCTAATTTAATTTTTTGGGTAACAGAAGCGGCAGCCGCTAAGACAATCTCTGGAGAAGCTACCGCATAGTCTGGGCGATGGTGTTCACCAATGCCATAGAAATCAATACCAACTTGGTCCATCAATTTAATTTCTTCTATGAGCTCTTTTAAACGCTCACCGGTATCTTGAATGCTTCCATCAGGTCTTACATTCAAATCTCCAAACATGCCAATGCCCAGTTCCATAGTAAATAATTTGAAGATAAAGTTAAGTCAGCCTAAGAAGAAAAAAATACTACTTATTTTCCCTGTGTTTGATGCAGGACAAGATTTTCTAGTAAGAGCAAGTTATTATATCCAGGACTATGATAATAAAATTTACCAACGCCTATGTCTCCTACCGTTTGTTTTAATGGATTTGGGAGCATTGAAGCAATATTGGCTATAAAGAAAAAAAAGCTGTCGTCCTCAACCAACGCTTCTAAACTACTGGCATTTTGTATGGTTATTTTAGGTGGCAAAACTCCCCATCTAAGCAATGAGGTGCTTAACAAAACTTGATCCATAAAACCCTTTTCAGATAATATTAGTTTGTTTGTTTCTGCAACCAATATGGGTTTTAGTATCTCTAATTCGGGTATGGGTATTAAAGCCATCAGTCTAGAAATATGGTACAAGATTACGGATGGCTTGACATAGTGTGGTGAAATGTAGTTTGCTGAAAGAATAAATTTTTTGTCTTCAATGATTTTAGTAATCAGTTTTAGGCTTGCAGAATCTGCTCCTGACCATGGTAATTGATAATATTGAACAAAATACAAGACATTGGCAAGTACACCAATTTCAAAATCAACGGGCATTTTCTTTCCAAACCAGGTTGAATAAGCCCCAATTTTTTTATATTCCTCAAAGGTATTGCTGATATTTTTTTCATACCCATTCCTATATAATTGCATTAAATCATGCACTTGTTTAGCTACAGAATCTTCCGTATTCTGAGCCAAAAGTATAATGACCGTATCATCTAAATCATCCGGTAATGCTTGTTGTTTATTGAATAAATTTAGCCAACCGCCATTCGGGAAAATTTGAAGGGTGTCTGTTGGCCAAAAATTATAAGAATTTCTTTCAGGAAATTTTTTACTCTTGAACTTTGGATAAACCAATTGCGCACGTTCAATAATTCCTCTTGCTTTTTGTTGTTGTGATGGCGATAAATTGGGGAGCAAGTCTTTCAATGTAAATGAGACCAAGCCTGTGAAAAAAGGATTGATATCCGCTTTGTATCTGGTTTTATTTAAAGAATAGATTCTATAAGAAGGAATGGACCCTTTTGGAAAAATGCCATTTTCTTTGATTTGCAAATAGTCAATTCTTTGTAATAAACGATTAATCAGAATACTATCATTATTGGTAGCGCTAATATCACTACTAATAAAAAGTAGCAACAATAATGCAACAAATTTTCTAGAAATATTGAACAAATGACGGGCCAAATATTTAAAATAGGGATGCTTCAAAGACAAGAGTTTTATAAACGTCAAAACAGTTTAAAAATGCTAATTTAACGGTTATCCAGCATTCAATGTATCAAAATAAAAAGGTCTTGCAAACCTAGATTTACAAGACCTTTTGAAAGTGGAGTCGAGGGGAGTCGAACCCCTGTCCAAACATCGCTACCATTAGCTTTCTACATGCTTATTTTCTTATTAATTGTAGGCACTAAGCAGGAAAGAAACAAACCAACCTAACGCTTAGCTGGATAGTCTTAGACAACGGTCACAGCCTTCCGTTGCAGCATTCTCTTTTGTTTTAAGTCGGCGGCGGCAAGAGGTAAGAGACCAACCTTAGCCGGGGCCCGAATGGTTACTTAATCACTGATTAAGCAGCCATGGCATACTGAGTATTGCCATTTGAAGTTTGAATATTCAGATTAAAGTGCTAATTATCCAACGCACTGCATGCTTACACCAACCGTGACATATGCTGTCAAAACCAATACGACCCCAGTAACGCAAAGGTAGCCATTCCAAAGAATGCTACCTGTTAAACTATTTAAACAAACGCCAGAAGTCAAGACCCAGGGCGTAAGCCATTAATCCTAATAAAAGAACCATACCCACCATTTGAGCGTATTCCATGAACTTGTCACCTGGTTTACGGCCAGTAACCATTTCATACAAAGTGAATAGTGCGTGTCCTCCATCTAATGCAGGAATAGGCAGAATATTCATAAAGGCTAAGATGATAGAAAAAATACCAGTTAGTGTCCAGAACTTTTGCCAATCCCAAACACCCGGGAAGGTATTTCCAATACTGATCACACTACCCAAAGATTCACTGGCATTTACCTTACCAGTAAAGATTTGTTTGATTCCTGTGATATATCTATCAAGTGTTTCAAAACATCTATTAAATCCCATTGGAATAGCCTGCGCCAAACTATAATCCTTACTCACGGTACCAAACATAGCATAAGGTGTTACTCGGAAAAATCCTACTGCACCTTTGTTATTCAATTGCACTTTTACCGCAACGGTATCGGCTCCACGTTTTACAGTGAATTCTACCACAGAGTCCCCAAAGCCCTTGTTCAAAGCTTCGTATTCGTGAAAATATTGGAAGGCCTTTTTATTAAACGCAATTAAGGTATCGCCTTTGGCAAACTTACCTTCTTTAAAATTGGCAGTTTTGGCAACCGAATCAATAATGGCGGGATATCGCATGCTGATAAAATCAGCAGATAAATCACCTGCGCGGCGCTTGCCTGCTTTTTTATAGAGGTTCTTGATCAAGGCATCGGGTATAGCCAAGTCTATTTTTTGACCTGCTCTTTCAACCGTAATTTTCTTAGCATCTGAAGTAACAATATCTGGAACTACAGTACCAAAATCTTCCACAACCCTGCCGTCAATGGCATAGATATTATCACCGTCTTGAATGCCCATGCTCTTAGCCAGGGAATCGGCGTGCACGCCAAATTTTAAATTCTTAGCAGGTAAATATTCTTCTCCCCAAACCCAGGTAATGCCAATAAAAATGACAATGGCCAAAATCACGTTTACAACAACACCTCCAACCATGATGATCAGTCTTTGCCAAGCTGGCTTTGCTCTGAATTCATAAGGCTCTGGAGGTAGCTTCATTTGCTCTTTATCCATGCTCTCATCAATCATGCCTGAGATCTTTACATAGCCACCAAATGGCACCCAACCCAATCCCCATTCGGTATCGCCTTTTTTCTTTTTCCAAAGACTAAACCAAGGATCAAAAAAGAGATAGAATTTTTCAACCCTGCATTTGAATATGCGCGCAGGAATAAAATGTCCCAATTCGTGAAGCACTACTAAAATGGAAAATGACAGGATAAACTGCCCTGTCTTTACCCCGATACTCACCCAATCTATTACTAATAAATTCATCATGCCGATGCTGGATTTTAATTGTTTTGTTTGATGCCAACTACATATGGATCAAAGAGGCCGCAAAGTTACGCGTCTCTCCATCCGTTTCAAAATACTCTTCCAAGGTTGGCTTTTCAATGAAGGTCATTTTTTGCATACTCTGCTCTACCACTTCTGTCATGTCTAAGAATCCAATGCGATTGCGCAGGAATGCATAAACAGCAATTTCATTAGCAGCATTTAGAATACAAGGCATATTACCCGCCATCTTCAGGGCTTCCATAGCCAGTGATAAATTTCGGAATGTTTTTAAATCCGGTTCTTCAAAACTCAAGGTTTGAGGTTTCTTAAAATCGTATCTAGGAAAATCATTGGCAATTCTATGCGGAAAAGCCATGGCATATTGAATGGGCAATTTCATATCGGGCAAGCCCATCTGTGCTTTTAAACTTCCGTCTTCAAATTGCACCATGCTATGGATAATACTTTGTGGATGCACCACTACTTGAATCTGCTCAGGTGTTAGGTCAAACAACCATTTAGCTTCAATCATCTCCAAGCCCTTGTTCATGAGCGTGGCTGAATCAATGGTAATCTTTGCACCCATGCTCCAGTTAGGATGTTGTAAGGCGTGATCCCTTTTTACATTCACCAAGAAGTTGGGTTTCTTACCCAAGAAAGGACCACCACTGGCAGTTAGAATAATTTTTGAAATGGGGTTATTGCCCTCTCCTACCAAGCACTGAAAAATAGCTGAGTGTTCGCTATCAACAGGTATTACTGCTGCGCGATGTTCTCTGGCTTTCTGCATCACAATATCTCCAGCCACAACCAGTGTTTCTTTATTGGCCAATGCTACGGCTTTGCCCATTTGCACGGCTTGCAAAGTGGGTCTAAGACCTGCATAACCTACAATGCCTGCCAACATCATGTCATAACAATCCATGGCAGCCACTTCTTCTAAGGCCTTTTCCCCTGCAAAAACTTTTACATTGGTGGAAGCCAAAGCTTCTTTAACCGCTTGGTATTTTTTGTCATCACCAATTACAACAATATTGGGATTGAATTCCAATGCCTGTTGCACCAAGAGTGTATCATTGGTTTGGGCCGTTAAGATTTCAGCACTAAACAAGGTTGGATTAGCCCTGATCACGTCTAGAGCCTGTGTACCTATGGAACCAGTAGAGCCGAATACGGCGATTCTTTTTTGCGTCATTAGTTTTATTTGGGCTTCCTAAAGATGGGCAAAATACTGCCAATCTGTTTGGTAAAGCCGGTTTATTTATCCCCCATCTTTTAGGATTGGAGAAAAGCTTCTAGCCCATTGGCTAAGTTTCTGTCATTACTCAACCTAGGTACTTTGTTCTGTCCACCCAATTTACCAATCTGCTTCATATAATCAATAAAGCCATTTTTTCTTACCAAGCTAATTTTGAGTCTGTCTAAGATATTCCCCCTAATTAGGTCATCATAATAAACATTCTTATCCCTGAGTTGCTGGTCAAGACAATCTGCAAATGCCTCCAGTTGATCTGGAGCTTGTTCAAATTCTACCAACCACTCATGATAGCTCTTACCTTGCCCCTGCTGAACAATCATGGGAGCCACGGTGAATTCTGTGATCTTGGCACCAAATTGAGCGGCCGCTTGTAACATGGCATGCTCTACTTCCTCACCAATCACGTGTTCTCCAAATGCTGAGATAAAGTGTTTGATCCTGCCACTCACTACTAGTCTATAAGGATTGGTAGATACAAACCTAACCGTATCGCCCAGGTTATAGCCCCAAAGACCTGCATTGCTATTGATAATCAGGGCATAATTGACCCCAATCTCCACTTGCTCCAGTCTCAGACGGGTAGGATTTTCTGAAAAAATCTCAGCCGCGGGCACAAATTCGTAAAAAATGCCACTATTGGTATTTAATAATAGGCCTTCGGCCGATTGGCTATCCTGAAAGGCAAAAAAGCCCTCACTGGCTGGGAATAACTCAATACTGTCTATGCGTTTGCCAACTGTCTCAAACAATTTGGCCTTATAGGGTTCAAAATTCACCCCTCCCTGTACCATAACGCTGAAATTGGGAAATAAATCAGCTATTTTTTTACCCGATTTTTCGTGTAGTCGGTCAAAATACATTTGCATCCATGGTGGGATTCCACTAATCAAAGTCATGTCTTTGTTAATGGTTTCAGTCACAATCCTATCAAGTTTAGCCTCCCAATCCTCAATACAATTGGTTTCATAACTGGGCAATTGATTGGAACGTAGATAACTAGGAATATGGTGGTTGACTATCCCGCTTAGTCTACCTGTGGGGATACCAGCAATTCTTTCTAGTTCAGGTGAACCGCTTAAGAAGATCATTTTCCCATTGGCAAATGCAGAATTACCCGTTTCTGCCATATAACATAGCAGGGCATTTCTGGCCGTATTAATATGGTTGGGTATGGATTCCTTGGTAATGGGAATGTATTTTACCCCAGAAGTAGTTCCACTTGTCTTGGCCAAATAAATGGGTTTACCCTTCCAAAGAACGTTTTGCTTGCCCTCTTTGATGCTGGCGATATAGGGTTTGAATTGCTCATAATCCCTCAAAGGCACGGCTTGGGCAAATTCTTGGTGATTGGAAACAGCAGAAAACTGGTGATCCCTGCCAAAATCGGTGTTTTTACCCGTTTTAAGTAGGTATTTCAAAATAGCATCCTGATCCTCTACTGCGGTCAGCATCCCTTTCTTGGTTTTATTATAGATATAGTTGGCAAAGGGCCGGGCTAATAAAGACTTTAGGTTCATGTGATGGGCTTTCGCTGATCGTTTAAGGGGGCAAAATTAGGGGGATACCCGAGTTTTTGCTTTTAAAATCCGGTAATATTATGGTAATTGCATCCGAAACCCATCCATTTATGCGGCTGTCCTGAAAAAAAGGTAAATTATTTCAAAAATGTTTGTGCAAATCAGCACTAAATCCCTACCTTTGCCGTCCTAATTTTGGAAAGCTATGTTAGCAGTTGTAAAAATCGCAGGTCAACAATTTAAAGTACAAGCAGGTCAAAGTTTGTATGTTCCGCACTTGCAAGGTAATACCGGTGACAAGGTTGAGTTCAGTGACGTATTGTTGGTAGACAACAACGGAACGATTTCTGTAGGTAGTGATGTAAAAGCTACTGTGAAAGCAGAAATTATCAGTGCCCTAGTGCAGGGTGAAAAGGTTATCGCCTTCAAAATGAAAAGAAGGAAAGGTTTCCGTAAGAAGCATGGTCACAGAACCCACTACACTAGAATCATGATTGAAAGCATTGCTTAAGATCTAGTCTGGTTATTGGCACTTTTGTGCAAACTATGTTTGCATGCAAGCGGTAGAACAAGAATAAAAAAATTATAAAAAGTATTTTATGGCACACAAAAAAGGTGAAGGTTCCGTTAAGAACGGTCGCGATTCACAAAGCAAACGTCTTGGCGTAAAAATCTATGGTGGTCAACCAGCAACTTCTGGTAACATCATCGTTCGCCAAAGAGGCACTCAATATCATCCTGGTAAAAATGTGGGTGTTGGAAACGACTACACATTGTTTGCTTTGGCTGATGGTGTAGTAGAATTTAAAAAGGGTAAAAACGACAAATCAACTGTGTCAGTTTTACCAGTTGCAGTGACTGCATAAAAAATATTTTTTGGAATTGCAAATAAGTTTTTATTTTTAATGTATTATTTACTAACCATTAAATCTAAAAAACATGGCAACTGCAAAAAAAGCCGCTCCTAAAAAAGCCGCTGCAAAGAAAGCCGCTCCTAAAAAAGCTGCTGCCCCAAAGAAAGCTGCTCCTAAGAAAGCTGCTAAAAAAGCTGCTCCTAAGAAAGCTGCTCCTGCAAAGAAAGCTGCTCCTAAAAAAGCTGCTCCTGCAAAGAAAGCTGCTCCTGCAAAGAAAGCCGCTCCTAAGAAAGCCGCTAAGAAAGCTGCTCCTAAGAAAGCTGCTAAGAAATAATCCAACGATTATTTCTCACAGAGATAGATTTAGTCCCGGGAATTATTTCCCGGGATTTTTTTTGCCCCTACTAGAAGAAAAATCCCGCTATTTTTGAAACATGGATAACTACGCAATTGCAGATAATTTTGCTCTTTTGGGCAAACTGATGGACATACATGGAGAAAACAGCTTCAAGGCCAAATCCTATGCTGCTGCGGCTTTCACCATAGAGAAGCTTCCCGCTCAACTGATAGAAATGCCCTTGGATAAAATTGCTAGCATTAGGGGAATTGGTGAATCCATTGCAAAAAATATTGCAGAGCAATTACAAACAGGCAGCATGGCATTGTTGCAAGAATATATTCAAAAAACACCAGAAGGTATTTTGACCATGATGTCAATTAAAGGCATTGGTCCAAAAAAAATTGCCACTATCTGGAAGGAACTTGAAATTGAAACTATTGGAGAATTATTATACGCGTGTAATGAAAATAGGTTAGCTAATTACAAAGGATTTGGGGCTAAGTCTCAACAGAATATTAAAGAGGCTATAGAATTTTTTATGGGTAGCCAAGGAAGTTATCTCTACCAACAACTAGAAAGTTTTACTACTGAGATGACTCAACTTTTGAGCAAAGCATTTCCTGATTTTCTTTTTCAAGTTACTGCCGACTATAGAAGACAATTAGAAATTATTACCAGCATTTCATGGATAACTACCGCCCCAAAGGAGCTTTTAACAAAATACTTTTCCACAGTTGAATGCACATTTTCAGAGCCAGAAAATGATCATCTTGTAGTGGAATCTACCGCACCTGTTCCACTACATTTTCATATTGCAACTGCAGAAAATTTTGGAACGGTACTTTTTAAAACAACGGGACCAACTAATTTTTTAGAAGCATTTGAAAAAGAAACAAGCTTATCTATTACCACTCCATTTGCTTCAGAACAAGATCTGTTTCAAGCAGCTCACTTGACATTCATTCCCGCCTTTAGAAGGGATGATGCATCAATAGTTTTGAAAGCGAAAAATAAAAACATCAAAGCCTGTATTGAAACTTCAGACATCAAGGGAATTATCCATAGTCATAGTAATTGGAGTGATGGAGCAGAGACACTAGAAGCCATGGCTATTGCAGCAAAAGCAAGAGGATTGGAATATTTGGTAATTAGCGATCACTCCCAATCTGCATTTTATGCCAATGGACTTAGAGAAGATAGAATTAAGGCACAACACCAACAAATAGATGAATTAAATAAAAAGTTGGCCCCGTTTAGAATTTACAAAAGCATTGAAAGTGATATTCTAAATGACGGCAGTTTGGACTACGATGACGAGGTATTGGCCAGTTTTGACTTAGTGATTGCCTCTATCCATTCTAACCTAAAAATGACTGAAGAAAAAGCCATGATGCGGTTGATGAACGCCATAGAAAACCCCTTCACTTCTATTTTAGGTCATATGACAGGCAGATTATTACTTAGTAGGGGCAGTTACCCTGTAAACCATGAGCTCATCATTGATGCTTGTGTGGCCAACGATGTAGTGATAGAATTAAATGCCCATCCTAGAAGACTAGATATTGATTGGAGATGGATTGACAAGGCTGTTGACAAGGGCGTGCTCATTTCTATTAATCCAGATGCCCATAGTATTGAAGGATATGATGATTGCAAGTACGGGGTTCTGGTGGCACAGAAAGCAGGACTTACCAAATACCAGAATTTAAGTAGCTATGACCGTAGTGAATTTGAATCCTTTCTAATGGACCAACACCAGAAAAGGGGTTAGTTAAAAAGATAGGAGAATGCTTGACGGTATTTTCTTGCCATTAAGTTGTCTGAGCCAAGGGTAAACGTATAAAGAAGGTTGTTCCTTTACCCTCTACCGTTTCAAACCAGATATGCCCCTTGGCCTTTTCTACTATTCCCTTGCAAATGGCTAATCCTAGCCCTGTGCCTGAGGTTTTAGTGGTAAAATTGGGCTTGAACAAGTGCTGGGCTATGTTCTCTGGAATGCCCCCAGAATGGTCTTCAATGGTCAAGAGTAAAGTAGTAGTTTCTTTTTGAAGACGCATATTCACTTCAATTCCACTTGGGTTCCCCTCTCCTGCTTCTACAGCATTCTTGATTAGATTGGTCAACAGTCGGTTTATCTGGAGTTTGTCAGACTGAACCCATAAAGGCTCTTGTAGCAATTGACTCTTGATTGTTAAGTTGGGATAGGTTTGGTATAATTGAATCACAGAATTCACTACCTCATACATATCAAATATCTCTAAGCGGGCATTGCCAATATTGGCAAACTGAGAAAAGTCTCCCGCAATCTTAGACAATTGGTCAATTTGTTCAATTAAAGTAACCGCCATTTTTTGAGACAATTCTTTTACATTGGGAGAACCTGCTTCAATGGCTTTTTGCAAATACTGGATACTCAATTTCATGGGTGTTAGCGGGTTCTTGATTTCATGCGCCACCTGCCTGGCCATTTCACGCCAAGCCCCTTCCCGCTCACTCTGGGCCAATGCTTCTGCACTGGATTCCAGCTTATGCACCATCTTATTGTATTCCGTAACCAAGATGCCAATCTCATCTTTTCTATTCCATTCAATCACTTCATTTACTTTTCCCAAATTCACTTGTTGCATTTTCTGTCCTATTAAACTAAAGGACTGAATAATTCTATTGGTCAGAAAAAAAGCTATCGCGCCAGCCACTAAAAAAATAAAGGCATTCAAATTGATTAGGGTAGCCAGGAAACCTGAGATCTCTTGGGTCAGTTCTGTTTGAGAATTTAAATAAGGAATATTCAAATAAGCATAGTTGTTTCCAGATGCATCTACCAAGGGAACATAGATACTGAGGTAATTGAAGTTCCCTACATTTTCAGATTGCAAATACCTGATACTTTTATTGGCATGTAATTGCAGATAAGCTTCAGGATGCATTTTCTCACTAAGCAAATGCTTATTATAGATATAGGGTTGGGTAGATATTTTCAGGTTCCCCTTGGTATCATAATAGTTGATATCAACATTATGAAGGTCAGAAATATCCGCGATTTTCTTTTCCAAGTCTTCCATATCAGACATATTACTCACGGTGAGAACATCGTCAAATTCAACCTGGGCACGCAATCGATTATCAATTTCATTGGCCATTACCTGAATGGACTTACTCAACCGGTCTTCGTTATTTCGGTTAAAGCGAATAATAAAAAAGGATATAGTGACAATCCCGATTACAATAAAGGAAAACACACTCAAGAAAATAATGGTAGCCTGAATTTGCGAGCGAATATTCCATTGAAAAGCTTCCTTAAATTTTGACCATTGAAAGCGATGGGTAAACAAATAAGAACCAGATTGAAACAAGAATATGATGACCAAGAAGGCAACAAATAAGTAAGCAAACAAGGTCAAAGATTCTAGTACCCAAGTATTTCTTTTAACTACCAAGACCAATTTGCCATTGCCGCTATTGTACCATAATTCATTATAGGCCCCATTTTGCTGATAAGTAAATTCAAAGCCCGGAAACTTTTTCTCATTCAACCCAGAAGGAAAACTATAATTATTAAAATGGTTGATGAGTTTACCCTTATTGTAGACGGCATAAGAATAATTGGTATTTAAATCCGTAGAAATATCCTGTGATTGGTTAAATAATTCTGGATATAATGCTTCACTCTTGTATCGTTTTGATTTAATGATTACAAACAAATACCCTTTAATGGCTCCAGCTTCCTTAATTTCTTTTTGATAGATAAAACTAAAACCCTCGGCCACTTTTTCATAACTAAACAAACCAGGTATAACTGTTGGTTTGGCTTGATTTAATAGGATGGTTTTAATACTAGCAAAAGAAGTAGAATCTTCGTTGTGAAGCGGCTGTGTAGCTGCGTCATAGGTATAAATTCTGGTGTCAAATTTATTCAGGTATCCAGAAAAATTTTCATTGATCAAAGAATCCTTGATAAACTTATTAGAATATTCACTCTCCAGTCTGTGAAAATTACTTGACAAGAATGCCTCATCAAAATTGGTTGCAGCAATATTGAGCAGGTTTTCACCTGAGGGGTCCGTTTGTTGTGCCAGCTTTTCAGCAATGCGTTGGCGCTGATTTCTTTCTACCTGTTTGTTTTCATATAACACAATAGCGGCTACTGAGAGCGCAAAAATCATGACCCAAAAAATGAAAAACTCAGAGCGGATGAGAGAAATGGCAATGTCTGATTTTCTTACATGCATCAATAACAAATAGCCCAATAACCAAAGCAGGATCAGGATATTAATGACGGTGTCTTTGGGGCTAACAAATAGAAAAAAGTAAAGCAAGCCACTAGTGGCTGCCACTAGCATCTGTCTATAAATGCCAACCCTTTCTTCTATTAAAGGAGCCAGGAGCACTTGTGACAAATAATAAAAGAATAAGACCAATAGGCATAGAATGATAAATGCCACCATGGTATAAACGCCTAAATTATTGGTATCAAATGAGATTTTTGAATCCTGCACCAAACTCTTGATAATATTGCCAATAGATAATGCAGTGATGGTTAGCAAAAACACCCTAAAGTCTTTGGAAACATAGGCCGGTAAAAAAGCAGGTCCCGTGATTTTGCTTTGGCGATGGTCTTGGTAAAATCTGATCAACCAGAAAAACAGGATGCTATTGATTAATAAATCTCCTAAAGAACGGTGAAACAAATTGGAAGCATAGATGGATGGATCAAAAAGCGGGATCTTGTCAAAATCAAATGGAAAAGATACCTGGTAACTTAAGATTCTCAATAAAAAAACGGTTCCAAATAAGAGTAGAAATCCATTCCAAAATCCACGAAGCTTTACCAAGTCTTCTGCAATGGCATGCATAAACAAGAATAAGAGAATAATGGCCAAGGTTCTCAATACCAAGGTAATGGCATCATAAGCTATAAAGGATTTTCCCTCTATTAATTGAATCCGAAACAACTCAGTTCCACTGGCGTTTAAAATGGGAATGGCCGTGGGAGAATTACTGACTTCATATTGCTTGCTTAATTCTTTAAAGCCATCAAAGCGGGTTTGTAGGTATTTGTTTTCTATAAAATAATCCCAGCGAATGGGCACCATCCCTATCAACAACAATGTCTGTTTGGGTAATTGAACCCTTTTGACCAGCAATTCAAATTCCCCGTTTTGAAGTTTTTGGTAATAGGCACCATCTGGCTTTTTTAAATCATACCCATTTACATACATGGCATTGTTGTTCCAATATACCATGTTGGGGTCCTGCCCATTGTTGGTTTGATAGACAAAAAGACCAATGGTCTCATTCATTAATTGAGACTTGGGCCTTGTAAGGGTATCAGCCAATAATTGCGTTAATAAATTACTGTCTTGGCAAATTTGTTGAAACCTAAGTTCGTTGCTGGCAATTCTTTGTTCTAGCTTGCTCTTGACGTTTT
>CAIZMD010000251.1 GCA_903933995.1 uncultured Bacteroidota bacterium | reverse complement strand
GGATGGTTGAATTCTGTAAAAGTGACTTTTGGATTTATAGAATTGGCGCTTGCCATGAAATTCCTCTCAAATGTAGACCTGGCTTATCATTGGCATTTGTTAGATAGAGATGTGTTCTTGGTGATTTGGATAGTGATTTTCACATTAATGGGTCTCTATTTATTGGGTAAATTGAAATTTTCACACGATTCTGACCTACCCTATATTAGTGTACCTCGTTTGTTTTTTGCCATCTTTAGTTTCTGTTTTGCTTTATACATGGTACCTGGTTTATGGGGTGCTCCTTTGAAATTATTGAGTGGCTTTATTCCTCCCGCCAGTACCCAAGAATTTAACTTAGAAGACTTGGAATACAAATTGGATAATGTGCATGTATTAACTGGTGCTGATGGATCAAAAAGCACAAGCAACAATGCTTCTGCGGCTCAACCGCCTAAGAAATACACGGATTTGTTAGAAGTGCCTTATGGCTTAATAGCCTATTTTGATTTGGAAGAGGGAATGGCTGCTGCCAAAGCCCTAAATAAACCCGTGATGCTGGACTTTACAGGCCATTCCTGTGCCAATTGCAGAAAAATGGAACAGGAGGTTTGGAAAAATCCAGAAGTGCTAAAATTGATGCGTGAGGAGTTTGTATTGGTGAGCTTGTATGTAGACGAATCAAAAGAGCTGCCTTTGGAAGAACAACATACTGCGCCAAATGGAGACCGGATTGAAACAGTGGGTAATCAGAACCTAGAATATGAAACAACCAAGTTTGGTTTTAATGCCCAGCCCCTGTATAAATTTTTAGACTTAAAGGGTAATTCATTAAGTGATGTGAATTATGGATACGATCCAGACGTAGATAAATTTATTGCGCACCTGAAAGGAGTGATAGCAAAATTTAAGAGTGGGAAATAAGAAGTGAAAAGTGAAGAGTAAAGAATGGAAAGGAAGAAGTGAAGAGATAAGAGATAAGAGTGAAGAGTGAAGAGAGGAGGAAGAAAGTGAAGAGTGAAGAATGTTAGGAAGGAGGGGAATAGGATTAATTGAGAATCAAGATTACAGAAATAAAAAAAAGTCAAAACAATTAAGTTTTGACTTTTTTTATGGCTTTTGATACTTACTTAAATTTTTTAAAGGGCAATCTGCTTTTCTGCCATCAGTTTTCTAAGATTGATTAGACCATAGCGCATGCGACCTAGGGCCGTATTAATGCTGCAATTGGTAATCTGTGCAATCTCTTTAAAACTTAGGTTGGCATAGTGACGAAGCACAATGATTTCGCGCTGTTCTTCAGGCAATAGGTCTAGCATATGGCGCACGCGCTCATGGCTTTGACTTTGCATGATTTTGTGGTCAGGGCCTTCTTCTGAAATAGTGATCACGTCAAAGATGTCTTTGTTGTCACTAGTCTTGATAGCTGGGGTACGCTTGACTTTGCGGAAATAATCCACACAAAGATTGTGCGCAATTCGCAAGGCCCAAGGAAGGAATTTACCTTCTTCTGTATAGCGCTTGTTTTTGAGCGTATCAATGATTTTGATGAACACATCTTGGAACAGGTCTTCTGCCAGATAATTGTCTTTTACAAAGAAGAGAATGGAGGAGAAGATCTTATCCTTATAGCGATAGATCAATACCTCAAAGGCTTCCGTGTCACCGTCTTGGAAGGAACGTATTAGTTCAGTGTCTGAAACATGTTCCAATGTTTTCATAGCATTAGGTTTTGTCAGGATTCGGAAAACTCAGGATATTGGATAAAGAATTTGGCCAGATTTTTACTTCTGGTTTTAATTCTGATGTTAAATTATCATTTTTAATATCCCCAAGAACAGTTGTGAAAAACATTGTATTCGATTCTTGGGTTATTCACATTTTAAAACCCTTTTTTATTGATTATTAGAGATTTAACGGCTATCTATTAAACTTAAGCATGATTATTCTGTTTAAATTGCCAACGAATGACAAGCAAGACCAAATCAGCCCCAGTGGCTCAAGCCCCCATAATTGACAGTTCCATACAGGTACATGGTGCCCGTGTACACAACCTAAAAAATGTTACAGTTAGTTTTCCGCGCAACAAATTGATAGTTGTTACAGGCGTTTCAGGAAGTGGCAAGTCTTCGCTAACCATTGATACCTTATTTGCAGAAGGCCAAAGGCGATACGCAGAAAGTTTGAGTGCCTATGCCAGACAGTTTATGGCTCGAATGGTCAAACCAGATGTAGATTATATCAAAGGTCTTTGCCCAGCGATTGCGATTGAACAAAAAGTGATTACCCGCACACCTAGAAGTACGGTGGGTAGTATGACAGAGATCTATGATTATATGCGACTCTTGTATGCAAGGGCTGGCAAAACCATATCGCCCATTAGCGGAAGAGAAGTGCAGAAAGATGAAGTGGCAGATGTGGTAGCACATATTAAAGGATTGGCAGAAGGTGCTAAGATGGTGATCTTGGTGCCGTTCAAGCAGCACGCCAATAGGGAAACCAAGGAGGAGTTGCAGATTCTCATGCAGAAAGGTTTTGCTAGAATGTATCTAAGAGCCTCCAGCCCAAAAGAAACAGCTAGCATTTTACGCATTGAGGAGCTATTGGAAAAGTCGGACAAGGAATTAGACAAGCTGGCTGGAAAAGGCAAAAAAGAAAAAGTCCTGTTTACTTTAATAGATAGATTGGTAGTAAAGGAATTTGATGAAGATGATGAACACCGTTTGTCTGACTCTGTGGGAACAGGGTTTTATGAGGGTGAAGGAGAAGTATATATAGAAGTGGATGGGAATGAACTCTTGCATTTTAGCAACAAATTTGAATTAGACGGAATTCAGTTTGAAGAACCCGTACCCAATTTGTTTTCTTTTAATAATCCTTATGGAGCATGCCCCACTTGTGAGGGCTTTAGCCAGGTTTTGGGCATTGATCCAGACTTGGTAATACCAGACAAGCGATTAAGCCTTTACGAAGGCGCTGTGGCCCCTTGGAAGGGCGAGAAACTGGGCTGGTGGAAAGAGCAGTTTATTAAAGGGGCTGGAAAAATTGGATTTCCCATTCACAAAGCCATCTTGGATTTAGACAAAGAACAGATTCGCCAATTATGGGAGGGTGCAGGAACCGTGTTGGGGATCAATGAATTTTTCAAAGAAGTAGAAGCCAATCTCTATAAAGTACAATATCGTGTTTTATTGAGTAGGTATCGGGGAAGAACCAATTGCCCAGATTGTCATGGTTATAGACTAAGACCAGAAGCACT
>CAIZMD010000250.1 GCA_903933995.1 uncultured Bacteroidota bacterium | reverse complement strand
TTTCATGGCAGCTATGTTATTCCCTACAATATAAGATTTTACTTAGCTTTTTGCAAATGATGGCAGGTCTGCCTCAGCCAATAAGTTGCCCATAAAATGATTTTATAAAATATTAAGATAGTTCAAAACCCCCAATATTATTGCGATGATTAAATACAATAAAACTAGTTTCCAATCAGAGAATCCTTTGATCAAAGAGTAAACAATGAAACCAATAGTAATGGAACCACAAATGCCCATATAGTAATATCCATTGGGGCCTGAGAATACACCAGTAAAGGACAATAGAAAAATAAATAGCACATTTAAAATGTACAAGGTTTCAAACCATTTCTTATGACTGAGCGATGGTTGTTGGGTAGGCATATAGGGTAAATTTGAATTTTAATCAAGATAGAATTTCCATATTTACCCCACAAGCCCTAATTAGTAAAGGGTTGTTCTAAGTTTGTGAAAGGCTAAAAACATTTTACAATAGATTATTCTTTGCTAAGACTAACGTCTAAATAAACCGAATGTCTACCATAGGTTTCATAAAAGGGTTTGAATGAAACGTCGTCAATACTAAAATGCAGGTCTTTGGGATTGCCCTGAATGGTTTTTCCCAGGTCATTGGCATTGAGTACAATTTTGCGAAAATCCTTTCTAGCTGCAGGTTCTTGAGCAGCAAGTAAAATAGGGCCATAAAACAGACTGGCAATATTTTGCTGATCCATCAAGGGTTCCAAATGAAATTGAAAAGGCATTTTCAGTTCAATTAGATCCCCGTTTTTCCAATTCTTCCCAATGTTTAAATAAGCACCGGGCTTGGCTTTTAAAGCTTGAACCTTTCCATTAATGCTCACTATAAAACCCTTGGTAGCCCAAGCAGGAACGCGCACCATGAGGTCAAATGTTCCTGATCCTTTAATGGTGAATTGGGTTTGATCATCTTGAGGAAAATTAGTTTTCTGTTCTACACTAATTTTTTTACTTGACCAATTCAGGGTGGATGGAATGAATAAGTTCACATACAAAGCCTGATCATTTGTTGATTTAAAATAGATGGTATTTTGGAATTTGGTATTGCTTTCTAAAGCCGTTCCATTACAACAAGTAAATCCAGTCATGTTGGGGTTGCCAAAATCTTTTTCAGATCCTGGTCTAAGTGGAATATGGTAAGTGTTGGCAGGACTATGTTCTGCTACAGAAGACAGGATATCATTGTATAAAGCGCGTTCATAATAATCCATTAATTCACCGCGCTGGTCATACTGAAATAAATCACTACTCAATTTGAGCATATTGTAAGTGGCACAGGTTTCATTTTGTCCACCAGCAGAAAAACCATTTGCATAAAGTGTACCTGGCTCACTGGTAAAACATTCTGGGTTATTGGGATTGCTGGCACCAGCCACACCCCCAATGCTATAGGAATAATCGTAAACAGCTTTGTGCCAAAAATTATTAGCTACATGGTAATATTCAGGATTACTAGAAACACGATAGGTTTCCATACTACCCACCATTTGAGGAATATGTTGGTTGGCGTGTAAACCCCTAAACAAGTCCACATTTTTGGCAAGCCCACTGTTATGTGTGGTATCGCCAAAGAACACTTTAATATTGTCAAACAGTTGCGCAGTTTTCAAATAATTGGGTTCTTTGGTAATCCGGTATAAATGCGCCATTACTTCATTCATGCCACCAAATTCACCCGCTATATAAGTATTCCACATGCTTATCCTTGTATTGGTAGGCACTTGACTCAAACGTGCATAAACCCAATTACTCATCCCTGTGGCAATATCCAAAGCTTTTTTGTTACCACTCACTTCATAGATTTCAATTAAGCCAGCCAAGATTTTGTGTAGGGTATAATATGGTGCCCAGATTTGAGTTGGTTGGGTACCATATTTAGCACCCGCTTCTAACATAATAAATTGGTCTGGCGGATAGGCACTGATAAAGCCCTTGCCCCAATTCCAATAATCGTTTCTAATTCCAACATCGCTGATATCAGAGTCATAACTTTTCTTACCAGGCCCCATGGGTACCAATCTAGCATCGGCCACAAAGGGGCCACCAGTTTCTTTTGGTTCACCTGATAATTGCGCCAAATCATACAAGGCATTAACCATGTAATCCATCTTCTTGGCAAAAATCTCCTGAAGATTTTTGTCATATCCTGTTCCTGCATAAGCCTGTGCCAAAGCAGAAAGATAATGACCAGTTGCATGACCTCTTAATTTGGTATCCTTGTTATCCCAAACTCCTAAAGCCTTGGTACCAGAAGGTTGTGGCTGACCAAATGCATGACGGAACATGTATAAAAAAGCATTAGGATCAGTCTTAGCCAAAGTTTGAATAAACTTATCCCTGTTCTCCGTGAATTTTGTTTGTTGACCAATTGCATTGGTATTTAGTGTTACCTGGTTCAAATTAAAAGGAATCAATTTTGCCTTTGGCGATGTTAACTGACCAATACTTGCTTTTACTGTAACAATGGCTTTGGGTTTTAATTGGGTTCCGGGTACACGACCTTCAATGGTATAAGTTCCGGGTTTTAGTACGGAATTATTATCATTTGGTGTAGGCCAAATCACCCTTACAGCTGGGCCTTGTTGAATCCCCGTATATGTTCCATTTAGATAGCTTGGTAGGGTTGGTAAAACACCAACACTTGTACCCACTTTTGCATCAGCTACACTCGTTAAAAATGCATTGTATAGTTGGGGATAGTTCTCCGCAAATTTGGGTAATTCCTCCTGCTTTCTTTCTGGGCGAGGATTTTGTACTATCCACTCGTGTACTCCTGTTGCATGATCTTTGGGCAATTGAATTTCCATGCGAATAGCTGTAGTACTAACAGGTTCAAATTTCAGCACATCATATTTGTCTTTTACGGGAGCATAGGGTGTCAGGTTTTTAACAAGTACCCAAGCATCGCCCTGCTTATATAAGATGGTATAGTTTGCTGGAATTCTGCAACCACCAAAAGGCGCGTCGTCATACCAATAGACTTTGGATTCAGAAACAGTATAGGCTTTGTCAAAATCATATTGGATCCATTCCTTGGTGTCTTTCTTGGGCCACCAATGCATATACAAACCAGATTTATCTTCAGAAGAAGCCGGTTCAAATTGGTCATTCAAAGCAGACAACATTCTTTTGTTGTTAATAGAAGCGGATACCACACTTTTAGAAGCAATGGTAGCAGCTGGGCTTGGTCTTGCAGCGGATGTTTCAAAAGGAATCCAGACCTGCATTTCAGAAGCTTCTCTATTGTTCCAAGCATAATAAGGAATGGCTTTGGCTTGCAAAGGCGTTGTTTGCAATTCAGTGCTAGCAACCTGTCTTCTGGTGGCAACCCCTTGCCCACTTAATACCAAAACACCATTGAGTAATTGTTGCTCATAGTTTTCAGAAATAGCTGCTTCTTTACTCATGACAATATTTTGTACCGTTCCGCCTTGGTTATCTGGCCCTTCCAAACAATAGACCAGTGGCCCTTTTTGAAAAGCAAATCTGCCCTTGTCTTCTTTTACGTTTTCATTGGCCAATACTTTTTCAATTTCCATGGGCAGATCCATTTCAACTAGATCTCCTTTTTTCCAAGTACGGCTAAATACTGCGTATCCTTTTTCAATGGTATAGGAAACTTCTTTTCCATTAATGCTAATGGGAATGGCTGTAGCGCGGCTATCCGCAAAGCGATATAAATTACTTGGTACAGCTTCCTGTCTGGCCCAACCTGGAATACGCACACGCAAAACAAAATCCATTGACTTAGATGGATCAATTTTAAGTGTCACTTTACCCTTCCAAGGATAGGCCGTTTCTTGGGCAATGCTCAATTTACCTGCAGGCAGTTTAATGTCTGATTGGTTAGACATAAAGAGGTTTACATAGAGGTTATTGGCATTTTGGGCATACACATATCCTGGTATCGATGGCATAAACCTTGTCATATTAGAAATGCAACAAGCACATCCAAACCAGGCACTGCGCTGGTGCTGACCCATGGAAGCCAAAGGATTGGGATAAAAGAATTTGGTGCCGCTTTGAGAAACGCCAGACAATAATCCATTGTATAAGACCCGCTCCATCACGTCTATATAACTAGCATCGCCATGTAATAAAAACATGCGGTTATTCCAATACACATTGGCAATAGAGGCACAGGTTTCTGCATAAGCACTCATATTGGGTAAGTGATAAGCCGCGCCAAATGCTTCACCTGCACCAGTAGCACCAATGCCTCCTGTCAGGTACATTTTCTTACTCACCACATCTGTCCAGATATCGTCAATGGCTTTTATATAAGAAGCATCGCCTGTTAAGGCTGCTACATCGGCCATGCCTGTATACATATAAGCTGCGCGTACTGCGTGTCCAACGGCTTCGTGTTGCTGAGTTACGGGCTTTTGTGATTGGTTGTATTCTGAATACTTACCCGCACCCTTGCCCCTGGTGTCTAAAAAGAATTTGGCTAAATCTAGGTAGGCTTGTTTGCCTGTTACTCTATACAATCGCGCCAGACCCATTTCTACTACTTGGTGCCCAGGAAAATAAGTGGCTTTGCCTGGGCCAAAATCTTTGACCAATAAGTCGGCGTTTTTAGTGGCAATATTTAAAAGCGTTTTCTTACCCGTAGAAATAAAGTGGGCAGTGGCGGCTTCGTATAAATGACCACTATTGTATAATTCGTGGCTTAGATCTGGATCTTTTTCCCA